>NZ_JBFAPT010000002.1:601580-711359 GCF_040676845.1 Nonomuraea sp. NPDC049504 | reverse complement strand
GGTTCGACAAGCTGGCCGTGCGCTACGAAGCGACCGTCCACATCGCCGTGATCGACACCTGGCTATGAGCCCACCACTTCTGAAACGCGCCCTAGTTCGCGATCACCGGTGGGACGTTCCACAAACGATTGATCGGCACACCGGCGATCACTCGGACGGTCGGCTACGGCGCGCTCGATCGCATGCATCGACCGGCGCAGGGCGTACGGGAGAGGCGACCGCCTGAGTACGGTAGACGTGCAGCACGATCCCTCGGCCACCCCTGGTCGACAGGTGGGGCCGTACCGCCCCTCGTGACGGTCTCGGCCTCCGGGGAGGTCGAGACCCCCGTATTTGGGCGGTTTCGTAGGCTGCTGCCCGGCTCCGCCGTCGGCGGAACCGGCCATCCGCCCGCCACCGAACACGTAAGGTAGCCGCATGGATACCCCCACCGACGTCCTGCACCGCGTGTTCGGCTACGACTCCTTCCGCGAGGGCCAGCAGGAGATCATCGATCACGTGGTCGCCGGGGGTGACGCGCTCGTCCTGATGCCCACCGGCGGCGGCAAGTCGTTGTGCTACCAGATCCCCGCCCTGGTGCGCCGAGGCGTCGGCGTGGTCATCTCCCCCTTGATCGCCCTGATGCAGGACCAGGTGGACGCGCTCAGAGCGCTGGGCGTACGCGCCGGGTTCCTCAACTCGACGCAGGACTTCGACGAACGCCAGCTCGTCGAGTCGGAGTTCCTGGCCGGCGAGCTCGACCTGCTCTACCTCGCCCCCGAGCGGCTGCGCGTCGAGGCGACGCAGCGGCTGCTGGCCAAGGGCGACATCTCGGTGTTCGCGATCGACGAGGCGCACTGCGTGGCGCAGTGGGGCCACGACTTCCGTCCCGACTATCTGGAGCTTTCCCGGCTGCACGAGCTGTGGCCGGAGGTGCCGCGCATCGCGCTCACCGCCACCGCCACGCCGGCCACCCACCGCGAGATCTCCTCCCGGCTCAACCTCGACCAGGCCCGCCACTTCGTGGCCAGCTTCGACCGCCCCAACATCCACTACCGCATCACCGCCAAGAACGACCCCAAGCGGCAGCTGCTGGAGTTCCTGCGCACCGAGCACGACGGCGACTCCGGCATCGTCTACTGCCTGTCCCGCTCGTCCGTGGAGAAGATCGCGGAGTTCCTGGCCGACAACGGCATCGCCGCCGTCCCCTACCACGCGGGACTCGACGCGCGCACGCGCGCCCACCACCAGGCTCGCTTCCTGCGCGAAGACGGGCTCGTGGTGGTGGCCACGATCGCGTTCGGCATGGGCATCGACAAGCCTGACGTGCGGTTCGTGGCTCACCTCGACCTGCCGAAGTCGGTGGAGGGCTACTACCAGGAGACCGGGCGGGCAGGGCGCGACGGGCTGCCGGCGACGGCGTGGATGGCGTACGGGCTGCAAGACGTCGTCCAGCACCGGCGCATGGCCATGGAAGGCGACGACGCCCACCGCCGCCGCCAGGTGCTCCACCTCGACGCGATGCTCGCGCTGTGCGAGACGGTCGGCTGCCGCCGCACGATGCTGCTCGACTACTTCGGCCAGGAGGGCTCGCAGCCCTGCGGCAACTGCGACACCTGCCAGGCCCCGCCCGAGTCGTGGGACGGCACGGTCCCCGCCCAGAAGGTGCTGTCCACCGTGCTGCGGCTGGCACGTGAACGGCGGCAGAAGTTCGGGGTGGGGCAGGTGGTCGACATCCTGCTCGGCAAGAAGACCGCCAAGGTGATCCAGCACGACCACGACACGCTGACGGTCTTCGGCGTGGGCACCGACCTGGGCAACGCGGAGTGGCACGGCGTCGTACGCCAGCTCCTCGCCCAAGGTCTGCTGGCGGTGGAGTCCGACTACGGCGCCCTGGTGCTCACCGACGCCAGCGCCGACGTGCTGCGCGGCCGGCGCGAGGTGCGGCTGCGCCGCGACACCCTCCGCCCGGCCCGCGCCAAGGTGGCCGGCTCGGCGAAGTCCGCGAAGGCGGCCGTCGAGCTGCCCGCCGAAGCCGCCCCCCTCTTCGAACGCCTCCGCGCATGGCGCGGCGCCACCGCCAAGGAGCAGGGCGTCCCCGCCTACGTCATCTTCCACGACGCGACCCTCCGCGAGATCGCCACCGCCCGTCCCACGTCCCTGGCAGAGTTGAGCAAGGTCAACGGCGTAGGCGAGAACAAACTCGCGAAGTACGGCGAACAAGTCCTGGAAGTCCTGCAGGAGGACACCCCCGCTCCGTAACCGCGAGCGTCCGGAAGCCACGCGGCCACAACACTCGGGGGCCGAGCCCCTAGGCCGACCACCAGCGCATCGCCCAACCAACCGACCCCACCACGGACAGTGACGTGAGGAGCGTTCAGCCACCGGAACCCGGCTGCACAACACCACCCCACACGTCGTACGATCACTTTGTACGGAAATGTCAAACCGCACACCGTGACGCGGCTCTTGGTAGAACCCGACGACGTTCCGACCGATACGGTGAGAAGATCGGTTAAGGTATCCAGCCACGGCTGGAAGGCCACCCAAGCCACACCGTGCCGGAGGGACGGTAACCCGTCCGGTCTGAGTCCGCGAGGCGACCCCTTCGTCCACCGCGGACCGGCCGGCCAACGTGGTGGCGACGACCGTTCTTCGTGCGGCCGTCGCCACCACCACGAGCCCCCTCACCACCCACCGCGCCACAGCCTCCTCGAACGCCCAGCCAGCAAAAACCCGCCACCTTGGGCCCTTCGGAGCAGAGCCCACAAGCGGAACCTCCGGCCCAAACCCGCGCTCTCCAAGCCCGTGGACGAAGCCACTGATGCAGACGCCGCAGCCACGACGGAGACCCTTTACACAGGTGGCAGAGAACGCAGGTGGCGAAGGGCTTCGGCACAGGTGGTCAGTGGAAAGGGGTCCAGGTGGGGTCGCGGCCGAGGTAGGCGAGGAGGTGGTCCTGGGCGGGGGCGTGCGGAGGGACGGCGAGGGGTAGGGCGAAGCGGGCCGGGCGCTCCTGAGCGGTGACGAACAGCCGGGCCAGGTCGAGCAGTTCTTCGGCCAGGAGAGGCGGAAGCGGGTGGCGTTCACCGCACGCCATGGCCACGTCCCAGCCGTGGACGGCGATCTCGATCGCGCCCACCGCCGCCACCATCGGACGGGTCAACCTGCGGTCGCCGACGGCGATGAGGGCGTCCCCCGACAGAGCGACCCACCGCCCCAGCGCCTCGGTGGCGCTGTCCCTCAGCAGCAGAGCCGGGTTGCGAGACCCGGGCGGACATTCATCCCCAAACCTGTCTCCAGGCTCCAGTCCCTGCGCAAGCCTGTCTCCAGGCTCCAGTCCCTGCGCAAGCCTGTCTCCAAACTCCAGTCCCTGCGCAAGCCTGTCTCCAGGCTCCAGTCCGTGCGCAAGCCCTGGGCCTTGGCCAGGCCCCGGCTCATAGCCGTGCAGGACGCCCAACCCGCGCCCCTCTTCAGGCCCGGCTTGGTGCACAGGGTCAGAGCTGCGACCGGCCCTCGGCCCGTATCCATGCGCTCGACCGAACCCGCGTCCGTCCCCCGGCCCACGCCTGTGCCCGTTCCCGGATGTAGGGCCGGCTCCGAGCCCCGGCCCGAGCTTGGGGCCGAAGCCGGGGGCGGGGAGTGGGGTTGGGCGGTGGGGGGTGGGGGTCAGGGGTGGGCGTTCGTGTTCCTTGCTCTGGGGTGTGAGCGAGACAGAGGTGCCTGCGGCTTCGGCGAGGGTTTGGAAGGAGTCCGTCAGGTGGGTCAGTAGGTGGTGCAGGGTCCAACCTGTGCAGGGGGTGGGGCGGCAGAGGGTGGCCGGGGTGACCAGGCGCAGGCTGCCGAGGGCGTACGTGATGGCTCTTTCCAGCAGTGCCACCCCTGCTTTCAGCGCCTGCTCATGCTCGCTCATATCGCCTCCTCGTAGAGGGAGACCCGTGGCGAGGCCAGAACTCATCGGGGACCGGTCAGGGCGGGTCGTGAGCTCGGCCGGGGCTGGAACCTTGTGGCGGGATTCGGAGTAGTGGGGGTGGTACGAACGACACGGACAGCGAGTAGAGGAGGGCCCAGTGAGAGTGTGGTGCGGGGTTGTGGGCGTTGCGGTCGCCATGGTGGCGGGTGGGTGTGCGGGGCAGGGTCTTGATCCGAAGGGTGAGGTTGGTGGTGGCCCTCCGGCTACGGGGGTGATGGCGGAGGACGGGGAGTCGGAGCGGGTGGTGGCCAGTCCGGCGCGGACTGGGGTGGGGTGTCAGGGGACGCCGGTGTTCCTCGGTAAGGGGTATCCGGAGGTGCGAGGGACCGCTCAGGGGGCTGAGTTGTGGGGGTTGTTGTTCGTGGCCAAGACTCCGTTGAAGCGTGGGGGCGAAGTCAAGATCGTGTGGCGGATGACCGGGGAGGGGCCACTGGAGGTTCGGGCCGGCCTGGGCGACGGTACTCACGCCAAGCTGGTCTGGGGGCCTGAGGAGCATGGCGGGTCCACTTGGCGCAGGCCGGGGCAGGAGTGGGGCACCGGGTTCGTGTTCCCGAAGGCGGGGTGTTGGAAGATCGAGCTCAGCCGCACGCGTGGCTCAGGACATGTCTGGCTTCCGGTGGAATGACACCCCGGCTCCGCCATGCCCGATCGCCTCCGTGTGCCGGCGTGGAGCGGCGCCCCTGGCGTGATGGTGACTGTTCGTACTGGATGTTGATGGTGTTATGACAGGGACTGGTCGATGAATGCGGTGACGTCGTCCAGCACCTCGTCCTTGTTCGTTTCGTTGAAGATCTCGTGGCGGGCGCCTGGGTAGATGCGTTCGGTCAGGTTCGTGCCGCGGATGGCGGTCATGCCGGTGCGGGTGCCTTCCAGGGGGACTAGCTGGTCGTCCTCGCCGTGGGCCCAGAGGGTGGGGAGGGGGCCGAGGGGGCCGGTCTTGGTGATGACGTCGAGGGTCGTGGCGAGGGCTTCGAGCGTGGCCCGCTTGAACGGGCCGTGCCAGACCAGCGGGTCGGCCGCGTACGCCTCCCCCACCGCCGGGTCGCGGGACAGCGTGGCCGGGTCGATGGGCGTGTCGGGCGGCTCCGGGTAGGCCAGCAGCTGCGGCACGACCGCCCACTCCCCGAGCACCGGCCCCGACAGGACGAGCGCGGCCAGGCCGGTGCCGTAGCGCTGGGCGTAGCGGGCCGCGATGAGGCCGCCCATGGAGTGGCCGATCATCACCACCGGTACGTCCGGATGCGCCGCCCTGGCCTGCTCCTCGAGGGTGTGCACGTCGGCCACCACGTCCTCGTAGTCCGCGATGAGCACCCGGTCGCCCTCGGACCTGCCGTGACCCATGTGGTCGAGCCCGTAGACGGCGGCGCCGTGGCGGACGAGCCGGTCGGCCACGTACTCGTACCGTCCGATGTGCTCGCCGTAGCCGTGCACGAGGAGGGCGACGTAGCGCGGCCGGTCATGGGGCCATTCGCGGACGTGGTTGACGACTCGGGTGCCGGTGAAGGTGTACTCGCGCGACGCGGCCATGCCTACTCCCCTGGGTGTTCACTCCTGGGTCCGGAGTGCGGTGAGCGTACGACGTCCGGCCCCCGCGATCAAATAGCCGGGCGCGAGGTCCGAAAACTGCCGAGTTCCGGCGAGGCGGCGGTGTTGGGAAAGGCATGGACATCGTGACGGACGAGCGGCTGGCGCGCGAGCTCGACGCGTACGGCTGCGCGCTGACCCCGCAGGTGCTCACTCCGGAGGAGTGCGTGCAGATCGCCGGCCTGTACGACGAACGCGGGCACTTCCGCGCCACCATCGACATGGAACGGCACCGCTTCGGCGCCGGGCAGTACCGATATTTCGGTCACCCGATCCCTCCTGTGATCGCACGGCTGAGGGCCGCGTTCTACGCCCGCTTGCTGCCGATCGCCCGGGATTGGGCGGCCCGGCTGGGGCAGCCCGCGCCCTGGCCAGACGATTTCGGTGAATGGCTGGACATGTGCCACCGCGCTGGGCAGACCAGGCCGACCCCGATCCTGCTCCGCTACCGCGAGAACGACTGGAACGCCCTGCACCGCGACCTCTACGGCGACCTGGTGTTCCCGCTGCAGGTGGTGATCGGGCTCGACCGGCCCGGTCACGACTACACGGGTGGCGAGTTCCTGCTGGTGGAGCAGCGGCCGCGGGCGCAGTCGCGGGGCACGGTGACGCTGCTGCCCCAGGGTCACGGGCTGGTCTTCACCACGCGCGACCGGCCGGTGCGGTCGTCGCGCGGCTGGTCGGCCGCGCCGGTTCGGCACGGCGTCAGCACCGTACGCTCCGGCCTGCGCCACACTCTCGGCCTCGTCCTCCACGACGCCACATAAGCCCCCGTCACTCCTCACGCCAATGGGACGGGCCCCACGAGGCCGAGCGGGTTGCATAGGGCGTCCCCGGGAGAATGGGGGCATGTGGTGCACGAGCCCCCACCGAGTTACGACCCCAGATCAGGAAATATCGTGATCCCGCTGCCGTTCCGAGAGATCGCCCCGGGCGCGGTGCACGTGCCCGGCTGGCTCAGCCTCGACCAGCAACGCCACCTCGTCCAAGCATGCCGGGAATGGGCGAAGGGCCCTGTGCCGATCCGGCACACCGTGCTGCCCGGCGGCGGCGTCATGTCCGTGCGGACGGTCTGCGTCGGCTGGCACTGGCAGCCCTACCGCTACACCCGCCTGGCCCACGACGTGAACGGCCGACGGGTGGCGGAGTTCCCGGCGTGGCTCAAGGAGCTGGGCCGGCGGGCCCTGGCCGACGCGTACGGGAAGGAGATGCCGTACGACCCCGACACCGCCCTGATCAACTTCTACGACGGTCAGGCGCGGATGGGTATGCACCAGGACAAGGACGAGCGCGCGGACGCCCCCGTGGTCTCGCTCAGCGTCGGCGACGCCTGCCTGTTCCGGTTCGGCAACACCGAGACGCGCGGCAAGCCCTACACCGACGTGCGCCTCGAATCGGGTGATCTGTTCGTGTTCGGCGGGCCGTCGCGGCTGGCCTATCACGGGGTGCCGAAGGTCTATCCGGGCACCGGCGACCCGGCCACGGGCCTGGCCGCCGGCCGGCTCAACCTCACGATGCGCGTCACCGGCCTGGGCTGACGCGCCTGGATCACTGGCTCGCCGGGACGTAGCCGAACTCGTCGTCGGAGAAGCGGCGCCGCAGCGTGCGCAGCACCTTCGCGGTGTCGTCGTCGGGGCCCTCGACGTAGAACGGCCTGCCGTCGCGGCCGAACGTGATCGCCGGCTCCTCCTCCCACTTGCCCAGCACGTCGGCGCCGAGCGAGAACAGGTCGTTGGGCTCGAAGCCGAGCGACTGGGCGTAGTCGATGGAGCCGAACACCAGGTGCCTGGCCAGCTCGATCGGGGCCTCCTGCCAGCCGGCGTATTCGCCGAAGAAGTATTCGCGGAAGCGCGCGAGGTCGCGGTCGTCGAGCACGTCGGGGCCGATGACGGCTTTGACGCCCTGGCAGTAGACGTCGGCCAGGTAGCCGCAGACCGTCAGGCGGTCCCAGTTGTAGCGCCGGGCGACCAGCACGCACACGTTGCCGCCACCGCCGGAGCCGGGGGCCTCGTCGACCCACCCGCGGGCCGGGTCGACGCCGAGCCCTTCGCTCCAGCCGACGTTGATCCAGCAGCCCATCACCTCGGCCTCGCCGGGGCCGGTGGCCTGAGCGGTCTCCTCGGCGATGGCGCGCACCAGCGGCGCGACGACCGACGGCGAGACCTTGAGCGCCCGCGCGATCTGCTTGGGCGACATGCCCTGCTCGCGCAGCTCGCGTACCTGGTCCTTCAGTTCCATTGCGGCAGCCTACTGGACCTCGTCTGCGGTGAGGCGGCGGGCGAGCCAGGCAAGGGCAAGTGGATAGCGGTATTCGATGCCCCCGTGACCTGCGTCGAAGAGCTCGAAGGCGACCCGGTCGGCAGGCACGCCCGCCGCCTCGACCGCGCGGCGGAAGGCCACGGCGCCGAAGTCGAGGAAGTATTCGTCGCGGCGGCCCGCGTCGATCCAGATCGCCCGCTGGGAGCGCAGCGCCTCGGCGTGGCGCGGCTCGCCGGCCATCACGACCGGGTCGTGGGTGAGCCAGCGCTGCCACACCTCGGGCACGACCGCGCCGGTGTCGTCGAACGGCAGCCGCACGGTGCCGTCGTCGTCGGCGGAGTAGGCGGCCGCGTAGGCGTACATCTCCAGCAGCTCCAGGTCGCCCTCCTTCGTGCCGGCCGGCCGGCCGCGGAAGTCGGTGAGGAAGGCGTCGTAGGAGCCGTCGTACATGTCGCGCAGCCGCCGCGCCAGCACCGGGAACGTGCGCCGCATGCTGACCTCGAACAGCGCGTCGCCGGCGTGGGTGGCCAGCGCGCCGAACACGTCGGGCGCCAGCATGGCGGTCACCATCGCGCCGTAGCCGCCGCTGGATTTGCCGGTGATCGCGCGGTGGTCGCGGTCGGCGAGCGTGCGGTAATGGGCGTCGACGTAGGGGACGATCTCGTCGCGCAGGTAGGAGTGGTAGCGGCCGGTGGCGGGCGAGTCGAGATATTGGCTGCCGCCGAGCGAGGTCCAGGCGTCGACGTAGACGACGATCGCGGGCGGCACGTCGCCCGCCGCGAACAGGGCGTCGGTCAGCTCGGGGTAGGGCTGGCGGAACGGGGTCCTGTTGAACCACATCGCGACGTGGCCGGTGTAGCCGAGCAGGACGTAGATGGTCGGGTAGCGGCGGTCGGGCGCGTCGTCGTAGCCGGGCGGGACGTAGACGACCAGCGGCCGCTCGTGCGGGTCGCCGAGGGGATTGTCGCGCAGCAGCGCGCTGTCGACGACGTGGTGGTCGAGGCGACCGGCGAGGTCGGCGGACCAGGGCAGCATGCGGGCTCTCCTCGGGGAACGTGTGGTGAGATCAGGATGCCGTACGGCACCGACAGTTCAGCCGACCGACAAGGTGGTGGTGTCGACGCCCGCCTGGGTCACGGACCGGCCCGAGACCAGCACGAGCGAGAGGTTGCGCAGGTCGGCGATGCGTTCGAGGGGGTCGCCTGCGACCGCGATGAGGTCGGCCCGCTTGCCGGGGTCGAGGCTGCCGGCCACCTCTCCCACCCCGCAGGCGTCGGCGGCCAGCACGGTGGCCAGCTCGATGATCTCGGCGTTGCGGTAGCCGGCCATCGCGAACACCTCGAGCCCGCCCACGTACCCGTCGGTCGGGTTGGCCACCTCGCCCACCGCGAACCCGGCGTCGGTGCCCGCGATCTGCCGCACCCCCGCCTCCCGCATGCGGGCGACGCCCGACAGCCATGCGTCGAGCGTCTCCTGCCCGTGCACCCGCCTGAGGCGGTCGAAGACGCCGTGCACGGTCGGGCAGACGTACGTGCCGCTGGCCGCCACCAGCTCCACCAGCTTCGGGTCGTAGCGGTGGCCCGACGGGGTGAAGAACGTGCAGTGCTCGATCGTGGTGACGCCGGCCTCGACCGCGCTGCGGATGGCGGCGTGCGCGTGGGCGTGGGCGGCGACGCCCTTGCCGCGCGTGGCGGCCTCCTCGACGACGGCGCGGAGCTGCTCGGTGCCGTACTGCGGGACCCAGCTCGGCGGCGCGCCCGGCGTCATCTGGCCGCCGGAGGCCATCACCTTGAGGCAGTCGGCGCCGGCCCGCAGGTTCTCCCTGGCCACGCGGCGGATGGCGGCCTCGTCGTCGGCCTCGCCGCCCATGTACCAGCAGTGGCCGCCGGTGATGGTGATCGGCCTGGTGGCGGCCACGATGTGCGGGCCGACGGCCAGGCCCTCCTCGACGGCGTCGCGCAGCGCCAGGTCGAGGAAGCCGCGCGCGCCGAGGTCGCGGGCGGTGGTGACGCCGGCGGAGACGAGCTTGCGCGCGTTCTCGGCCATGCGCAGCAGCAGGTGGGCGTCGCTCTCGGCGCTGCGCCGCGTCACCGGGTCGACCTGGGGGTCGAAGCCCAGGTGCACGTGCGCGTCGACCAGTCCTGGCAGGACGGTGTGTCCCGGCAGGTCGAGCACCTCGCCTGCCTCTCCGGCGCTGCCGCGTGGCCCCACGGAGACGATGCGGGGCCCGTCGATGAGGATCTCGCCGTTCTCGATCACCTCTCCTGGACGTCCGGTGAGCACCTTCGCCGCCCGAATGATCCGCATGCGTCCCAGCGTGCCACGGGCCTGAAGGCGGCGAGAAGGGGATCGTAAGAACGGCGTCGCACTCTGGGAGCATCGTCACCTCCGGAGGGCAGAGCGCATGTCCGTGACCGTCGCCTACGACCTCGTCCATCTCCTCGGCGCGCCACGCCCGCTGGTGTGGGCCGCCTGGACCGAGCCCGAGCGGTTCTGCCGCTGGTTCGGGCCCGCCTGGATGGCCACGCCGCTGGGGCGGGTCACCCTCGACGTGCGGGCGGGCGGGGCGTGGGGGGTGACGCTGGTCGGCGAGGAGGGGTTCGAGATGGCGGTGGGCGGGCGCTATCGGGAGGTGGTGGCGCCGGAGCGGCTGGTGTTCACGACCGGTGCGGGCGATCGGGCCGCGTCCGTGGTGACGGTGGTGTTCGTCGCGGCGGGCGCGGGGACCGAGCTGCGGGTACGCGAGATCGGCGTGGGCGTCGGGCGTGAGGGGTGGGAGGAGTTCTGTGCACGGCTGGCCGCGTACCTAGAGCCCTAGCAGGGTGAGTGCGTCTTCCAGCTTGTACGTCTCCCCCTCCGCGTACGCCGCCGCGTACGCCTCCTCCCCCAACGCCTCCCGCGCCCGCGCGGCCGTCCTGCCGACGTCCTCCTGCTCGGCCGGCCACGCGGCCAGCTGGTGGTGCCGGCGGGCGGCGGCGGCCAGCCCCAGCAGCCGCGCCCCCTGCTCGGTGGGCCCGGCCGCGGACGCGGCGGCCTCCACCGCGTTCACCGCCGTCCGCGGGTCACCGATCCTGCGGATCGCGGCCAGCGCCTCGGCGTGCAGCTGCAGCGCCCCCGCCCGGTCGCCGCGCAGCTCCAGCAGCCGGCCCAGCTCGACGAGGACGTCGGGCAGGTGCATCGCGGGCTCGGCGGACGGGTCTCTGGACACGCCGTCGAGCAGGTGGCGCAGGTGCCGCTCGGCCAGGTCGAGCCGGCCCGACCGGCGCGCGGCGAAGGCCATGCCCATCTCGGCCATCGTCGCGCCCTTGCTGTATCCCTGGGCGGTGGCCTGGGCGAGCGCGCGCTCGCTCAGCTCGATGGCGCGCTCGTACGCGCCGCTCTCCAGCGCGGTCCAGCCCAGCCAGGCGATGTACGTGACCACCTCGGGCCACAGCTCAAGCTCCTCGGCCATCCGCAGGTTCGCGCCGAACAGCCGGTCGGCCTCCTCGGTGTCGTGCTCCATCTGCGCCAGCGAGGCCAGCCACTCGGTGGCGCGCAGCAGCCCCCACCGGTCGCCCAGCTCGGTGAACAGCCGGGCGCTCTCCCCCGCGACGCGTCGCAGCGCCTCGGTGTCGCGCAGGGTGAAGGCGTCCATGGCCTGCCTGGTGAGCGCGGTGGCGACGCCCCAGCGGTCGCCGACCTCCCTGAACGTGGCCAGCGCCCGCTCCCCCAGCTCCTGCCCCGTCGTCATGTCTCCGACGTGCAGGGACATGAACAGCTCCGCCCTGGCCCGCGCCCCGGGGTCGGCGATGGCCGCCACGACCGGCTGCCAGTCGGGCTCCTCGCCCATCATGAGCGCGAAACCCGCCTCCCAGGCCGCCGCCCTGGCCCGCTCGTCCCCCTGCTCGTCCCCCTGCTCATCCCCCTGCCCGCTGCCCGGCACGGCGAGCGCCGTCGCCAGGGCCCGCCTGCCCTCGGTGAGCCGGCCGCGCAGGAACCAGTACCAGGTCAGCGCGTTGACCAGCCGGGCCGCGCCGTCCGCGTCGCCCGCCGCCGCGGCGGTGTCGAGCGCCGCGCGCAGGTTGGCCGACTCCGCGTCGAGGCGCAGCAGCCATTCGCGCTGGTCGTGGCCGTACAGCTCGGGCTCGGCGCGCAGGGCCAGCTCCAGGTAGTGGCGCAGGTGCGCCTGGCGTACCCCGTCCAGCTCGCCCGCGTCGGCCAGCCTGGCCAGGCAGTACGCCGACACCGACTCCAGCAGCCGGTAGCGCACCCCGCCGGGGGCGTCCACGACCGTCACCAGCGAGCGGTCGACCAGCCTGGCCAGCAGGTCCAGCACGTCGAGCGGGTCCAGCCCGCAGACGGACTCGGCGGCCTCCAGCGTGCAGCCGTCGGCGTGGACGGCCAGGCGGCGCAGGACCACGCGCTCGTCCTCCGACAGCAGGTCCCAGCTCCAGTCGATGACCGCGGTGAGCGTCTGCTGGCGGGCGGGGGCGCCGCGCTGCCCCGAGGCCAGCAGCCTGAACCGGTCGTCGAGCCTCGCGACCACGCCGTGGACGCCGAGCGCGCGCACCCGGGTGGCGGCCAGCTCCAGCGCCAGCGGGATGCCGTCGAGCCTGCGGCACAGCTGCGCGATGGCGGGGGCGTTGCCGGCGTCGAGGACGAACCCGCGGGCGGAGGCGGCGGCCCTGGTCACGAAGAGGCGTACGGCGTCGGAGCGGGCCATGGCCGCGAGGTCCTCCCCGGTGGGCACGCCGAGCGGCGGCACATTCCACAGCACCTCGCCCTCGACCGCCAGCGGCTCCCTGCTGGTGGCCAGGATCCGCAGGTCGGGGCAGGAGCGCAGCAGCGACTCCGCCAGCTCGGCCACCTGCTCGACCAGGTGCTCGCAGTTGTCCAGCACCAGCAGCGTGCGCCGCTGCCGCAGCACCGTGGCGAGTCTGGCGGGCGCGGCCTCGGGGCCGGCGTCCTCCCTGATGTCCAGCGCGGCCATCACCGCCTCGGCCGGGGTGCGGGACGCCTGGTCGAGCGCCACCAGCCAGGCGCCGCCCGCGAACTCCTCCGCCAGCCGGTTCGCCACCTCAAGCGCGAGCCTGGTCTTGCCGACGCCGCCGCTGCCGGTGAGCGTCACCAGGCGTTCCTCGCCCAGCAGGGCGCCGATCTCGGCCAGCGCCGCGTCACGTCCGATGAGCTTGCTGACCGGGGCGGGCAGGTTGGTGGACGGCCGCTCGGCCGGCACGCTCAGCGCCGGGTCCTGCCGCAGGATCGCCTGGTGCAGCGCCACCAGCTCGGGGCCGGGGTCGAGGCCCAGCTCGTCGGCCAGCCGGTCGCGCAGCTCGGCGTAACCGGCCAGGGCCTCGCTCTGCCTGCCTGCGCGGTACAGGGCCCGCAGGTGCACGGCGCGCAGCCGCTCGCGCAGGGGATGGCGGCGTACGAGGTCGCTCAACTCGCCCACGAGCAGCCCGTGCTCGCCCAGCTCCAGCCGGGCCTCGGCGTGCTGCTCCAGCGCGGACAGCCGCTGCTCCTCCAGGCGGTGCACGGCCGCCCTGGTGAACTCCTCGTCGGCGAAGTCCGCGTACGCCGGGCCGCGCCACAGCGCCAGCGCGTCGGCCAGCAGCCCCGCTTTGGTTTTGGGGCTGTCGGCGGCCTCGGCCCTGGCCAGTAACTCAGCGAACCGTACGGCGTCCACCGCCCCCTCGTCGGCGCGCAGCAGGTAGCCGGGCGCGCGGGAGACGACGAGGTTCTTGCCGCCGCTCTCGGCGTCCTCGAACGCCTTGCGCAGCTGCGACACGCGCACCTGCAGCGCGCCCGCCGGGTTGGCGGGCGGGTCCTCGCCCCACAGGTCGTCGACCAGCCGGTCAACCGACACGGGATGCCCCTCGTGGACCAGCAGGTCCGCGAGGAGCGCGCGTACCTTGAGCCCGGGGATCGTGACGCTCTGCCCGGCATCCGTCCACACGGCCAGCGGGCCGAGCACGCCGAATCGCATGCCCGTCACCCTATGCGGGAGCGGGGGCCGTCAGGTCGTGTCCCCGGGGTCGCGTGACTGCCCGCATCCGTGCGTCTTGGCGGTGGGGTGGCACTCGCGTACCGCCTTGATCTCCTCGCCCGCCTCGACGGTCATGAGCCAGATCGCGCGGCCCTGGGCGTCGTGGTCGGTGGCGTCGGAGGAGAAGGCCACCGCGCCCGTCGCACCGTCGAAGCTGAGGCCGCGCAGGTTGTAGTGCACGCCGGCGCGTACGGCGAGGGCGTCGGGGCTCTGGTCGCGGTAGGTGTTGAACGCCATGGCGACGGCCTGGACGGCGTCGTAGGCGAAGGCGGCGTGCACGTACGAGAAGGTCTTCGACGTCTTGTCCGCCCATCGCCACAGCACCTCCTGGCTCTGGTTGTCGGAGGGGTTCCTGGCGTCGGTCAGGGAGACGAACGACATGGTCACGGTGTGCTTGCCGGGGTTGCTGTGCACGTCGTTCGCGATCGCGCCGGTCACGTCGTCGGACGCCAGCAGCCGTACGCCGCGCCGCTGGCACGCCGTGCCCCAACTGCGCTGGACTATGGCCAGGAAATCGGCTCTGCCGGTGTAGTAGAGCACCTTCGCCTTGGTGCGGCACGCCTTGCGCACCGCCGCTTCGAGCGAGGCGTCGTCGGTGAAGGAGTGCTCGGTCTTCTCCCCCTGGTACGCCGCCCAGAACAGGTCCCGCAGGTCCTTGCTGTAGAGCTCGCCGGGCTGGTTCTGCCAGACGACGGCCACTTCGGGTCTCGTGCCCACCTCAGGGTCGAGCCCGATCTGCTCCAGCCAGTGGACGGTGGCCTTCACCTGCAGCGTGTCCACGACCGCCAGCCGGTAGAAGTAGGGCGAGCGCCTTCCCTTGTCGTCGACCGCGATCTGGTGCACGGTGCTGACCGTGCCGACCATCGGCATGTCGACCTTCGTCAGCCGCGTGATGGCCCGCCGCACCTCGTCCCTGCTCCAGGCGAACCCGACGACGGCTGCCAGGGAGGGATCGTTCTTCGCGTGCCCGGCGATCTCGCCGGCCGCGAGCTCGGCGCCGAGGAAGTCCTGGCCGGTGTTGGCGAACAGCACCTTCATCTTCCAGTCGGACTTGCTCTTGTTGAACTCCGCCTGGTACGCCCCGAGCCCGGTCAGCTCGCCCGCGACCGCCGTCATCTGGCCGTCCTTGAACTGGGCGCCCGGCTGCGTCGTCAGCGGGCCTAGATAGGCGACCTTGATGACCTTGGCGCCGAAGGGGATGGCGGCGTTCTGCTGCTCGATCTTCTCCGTCACCGGCCGCAGGGTCGCGTGCGGGGTGATCTTGTCCAGCGAGCCCATGCCCACGCACTGGTCGGCCAGCTCGTGCAGGCCGGAGCCACAGCCCAGCGCGTTCGCCGCGGTGACCGTCACCGGGGCGGCCACCAGCGTCAGCACGAACGCCCAGAACACCATCGCCCTGACGGGATGCAGCCGCCGTTCGGGACGCCGCCGCACCGTCCCCGGCTCCACCGGACGCGTCGTGTCGATCACGAGGTACGGGCTGGGCTGGAACCGGCGCATGGCCCTGCCCCATTCGGCGTACAGCTCGGCCGGGGCGTCGATGCCCCCGCCGTCGAAGCGGGCATGGTGGGCGGGCGGCGGCACCGACGTGGAGACGACCAGCAGCAGCGGGCCCCGCTGGCCCGTGCCGACCCTGATCTCCTCGACCAGCTCGACGAACCGGCGCCCCGCCGTGCCGGGGTCGGCGTGCTTGATGCCCACCACGGGATAGGTGTGGCGGCCCCAGCCCGGCCACGCCCACGGGAACAGGCGGCGCCGGTAGGCCTGGCGGAGGTCCTCCAGCAGCGCGGCGACGAGCAGGCGTTCTGCCTGCTCCCCGTGCTCGTCCTCGTGCCCAGGCGGGAGCTCGGTGCCCGCGATGCGCATCGCGTAGTCGATGAGCGGCTCGCCCGCCCGGCGCGGCAGGTAGGGCGCCCGGCGGAACCAGCGGTAGGAGAGCAGGCCCCTGACCAGCAGCGTGGCGTGCAGCAGGGCGAGGACGACGGCGACGGCCGGGCTGATCAGCCAGAGCAGCAGATTGACGCCGTCCATGAACTGCTGCAGCCCGAAGGCCGTCAGCCCCGAGGCGGGCAGCCACGTGGTCATGGTGCGGCTGACGTAGTCGGCCCAGCTGCGCAGCGCGGGCCCGGTGAACGTCTCCGCCTTTCGCCACGCGGCATGGGAGCGCGCGTAGTCTTCGCGGGTCGGCGTTTCCCGGTGTTCTCCGCTCGCCGCTGGGTGCGCTTCCCGCCAGGCCCAGAGAATGAATCGGGTCAGCAGAAAACGGGGCGGCGGAAGCAGCGTGCCCCCGACCCACCGTGTCAAAAGGCCGTCGCGAAAGGTCAGCTTCTCGATGACGCCCGCGACGTCGGAGGCGGCCGTCGCCTCTATGCGCGCATGGGGCGCCCAGCGGCCGACTTTGTCGACGTCGTCAACGGCCTCGTCGGCCGCGCGCAGGTCGCCGGTGAAGACCAGGATCGGGCGGCCGTCTTCTCTGGCCAGTGGGGAGGGGCGGCGTACGGCGTCTACTATCAGGGGATATGCGGGGGCATATGCCATGAGCGATCAATCCTCCCCATTGATGCTCGCCTGCGCGACTCGGTGGAACGAGGCTACTCAAGTCGCGCCTCCGCATGTCGCAGCCTTGACGATCGAATATGACTGTCGCACTTATGTGGTCGAGCCTATAGCGCCAAGGTCAGATATATGCCGTAAAAATACCCGTTGGCATAATTGCTCCGTTGGAAGGCAATTCCGGACGGTCACGGACCGCTCGGTGGCGCTTTTCTGGCCGAGCCGCGGTAACGCTCGGCGTCGTAGCGGCGGTCGTTGTCCTCCAGCTTGGCCTGCGCCGCCGCCATCAGATCGACGCCCAGCACGTCGGCCAGGCGTACGAGATAGAGGGTGACGTCGGCCAGCTCCGTACGCATGCGGTCGAGCGTCTCCCGATCGGGGCTCGCCGACTCCTCCGCCGTCAGCCACTGGAACTCGGCCACCAGCTCGCTGACCTCGCCGGCCAGCGCCATCGCGAGGTTCTTCGGCGTGTGGAACTGCTCCCACTCCCTTACCCGGGCGAACTCGCGCAGCCGCGCGGCAAGGCACTCCAACTCGCTCGTCACGTCTCAGGACCCTACCGAGCCGTACCTGTATGTTGCTGAGCGTGAATGGGGTGGAATTGTTCCTGTTGGGCCGGGCACTGATGAAGATCGGCGAAGAGGCGATGCCGACGGAGGGGATCGGTGATCAGCCGACGAGCATGCGTACGGTGCTGATCGTGGTGAGCGATCTGCGGGCGCACCCGGACACGACGGTGGGCGAGATCGCCGCGCGTACGGGCCTGCCGCAGAGTGCCGTCTCGGCCGCGATCGCCCGGCTGCGCACGGCGGGCGCCGTGACGACCGCCACCGACCCCCGCGACCGCCGGCGCACGATCATCCGCGAGGCCCCCGAGGTCTCGGAGCGCGTGACCCGGGTCCGCGACACCCCCATCGACCACGCGCTGGCGGCGGCCCTGCGGACGGACGACCCCGAACGCGTGCGCAAGACGGTCGCCACCCTGGAAGCCCTCGCCGACGACCTCATCCCCGACCGCCGCACCTGAGCCCCCGGCCGATCCCCGACCGCCGCACCCGACCTCCGGCCGATCCCCGACCGCCGCGCTGCGCCGGTCGGCACCGCCCGCCCTGGTCGCCTACTGCGTCGCCGCTCGCAGCAGGTCGCGCAGGTGGGCGATCAGCTGCACGTCGCCTGAAACGTTCAGCGAAGAGGCGTCGCCGCGCCCCCACAGCCACAGCAGCGTCTCCTGCGGAGCGCCCGTGACCGACGCCTGCGCCTCCCCGTCGCCCTGGGCGACCTCGACGCCGGACGGAGCCATGCGGACCACCCACCGCCGCCCGCCCGCCTCGATCGCCACCGACCGGCCGTCGACGGCCTTGAGCGCGTCGCCCAGCTCCTCGGGCCAGGAGGCCGAGATGTAGGCCAGGAAGGCCACCAGCACCTCGTCGATGCCGTCGAGCGCCAGGTCGTCGGGGACCGGCGTGACGGGGCCGCCCGCCGCCAGCTCGGCGTCCACCCGGTGCACGACCACCTCCTGCGCCATCCTGCGGATCCAGAACCCGACCGTCTGGTCAGGGTTGTACCAGGTAGGCGTGGCATCCTCGGGCTTGCGCGCGGCGAACTCCGCCTTCAGCTCCCGCACGGCGCGGTCGAAGTATCCGGCGGGCTCGGCGGGGTCGGGCTCCGGCGGCCACGGGTCGGGCCAGGCGCCGGTCCGCATGACCTCGATCTTGTGCAGGAACACCTCCCCCGTGTGGAAGAGCACGTCGGAGGTCGTCCATCCGGGGCAGCACGGCACGGGCGCGGCGAGATCACGCACGGCGGCGGCCCGCAGGAGAGCGCAGTCGGCGTCGAGCAACTCGAGGTATCGCGGGAAGTCCATGCGGAGAATTCAAACACATGATCGAGTCAGCGCGCGACGCTCTCCGCGACACCCGGAAACGGGACTACCCGTGGCGGGCCGTGCTCTCCCTGACGATCAGCTCCGTGGCGAGTTCGACCCGCTTGGTCTCCGGCACCTCTCCATGACCCATGGCGAGCACCGTCTTGGTGGCCAGCGCGGCCATCTCCTGGAGCGGCTGGCGGACGGTGGTGAGCGGCGGCCAGGCGGACTTGGCCAGCGGCAGGTCGTCGAAGCCGACGACGCTCAGGTCTTCGGGGACGCGCAACCCGCGCTGCCGGGCGGCCTCGAAGACGCCGAAGGCCATTAAATCGCTGGCGGCGAAGATGGCGGTGGGCGGCTCGGACAGCGACAGCAGGGCGTGGCCCTCGTCGTGGCCGGACTCGACGAGGAAGGTGCCGCGCCTGATCAGCTCGGGCTCGACGGGCAGCCCGGCGGTCTCGAGCGCGGCGCGGTAGCCGTCGATGCGGGCCTGGCTGCACAGCATGTCGGACGGCCCGCTGATCATGCCGATGCGGCGGTGGCCCAGCTCGATGAGGTGGCGGGTGGCGGCGAGCCCGCCGTTCCAGTTGGTGGCGCCGACGGAGACGACGCCGGGCGCGGGCTCGCCCTCGGGATCGACGACGGCGAACGGCAGCGACCGGGCGCTGAGCTGGGCCTGGATGCCGGTGGACAGCCGGGAGGCGACGATGACGACGCCGTCGGTCCGCCGGGCGGCGAGCCGTTCGAGCCAGTCGCGCCCTGGACCGGCATGGGTGTGCAGAACGGAGATGACGACGCTGGCGCCGGCGTCGTGGGCGGCGCTCTCGGCCCCGCGGACGATCTCCATGGCCCACGGCGACTCGATCTCGGCGAAGACGAGGTCGACCAGGCCGGCCGGGGTGTCGTCCTGGCTGATGCGCCGCTGGTAGCCGTGCTCCTGCAGCAGGCGTTCGACACGATGGCGGGTCGCCGGAGCGACCTCCGGGCGCCCGTTGATGACCTTGGAGACCGTGGGGATGGATACGCCGGCCTCTTCCGCGATCAGTGCGATCGTGACCCGCCTCTTCGCTGACACAAATCGGGAGTGTATCCGAAAGTTTCGGTTTGGGATCGCTCCCAAAGGGGGTGTTGACGCTTTACCTGGCGTTTACCTACGATCACGGCAGCGAAACTATCGGGGGGTTCTCGAAACTTTCAACAGTCAGCTGAGGAAGGAACCCCATGAAACGCAGTCTGGTGGTGATCGCAACCGCCGTGCTCGTGGCCGGTTGCGGTAGCGGTGGAGGGGAGTCCGCTCCTCAGGAGAGTGGCGGAGCTCCCCAGAAGGTGACGCTTGAGTGGTGGCACCTGTCGACGGCCGACCCGCTCAAGACCCTGTGGGCCAAGCGGGCCAAGGAGTTCGAGGCGGCGAACCCGCACGTCACGATCAAGGCGACGGTCCTGGAGAACGAGGCGTACAAGGCCAAGCTCACCACGATCACGCAGTCGGGCAAGGCGCCCGACATCTTCGCCTCCTGGGGCGGTGGCGTGCTCAAGCAGCAGATCGACGCCGGTCTGGTCAAGGACATCTCGGCCGACGTCGCCGACGTCCTGCCGAACTTCACCCCCGCGTCGCTGAGCGCGTACCAGGTGGACGGCAAGACGTACGGGCTGCCGACCGACATCGGCCTGGTCGGCTTCTGGTACAACAAAAAGCATTTCGAGCAGGCGGGCATCACGGAGCCGCCCGCCACCTGGTCGGCGTTCCTTGACGCCGTCAAGAAGCTGAAGGCGGCCGGGATCACCCCGATCGCCCTCGCGGGCAAGGAGAAGTGGCCGGGCCACTACTACTGGGCCTACCTCGCGCTGCGCATCGCCGGCATCGAAGGGCTCAAGCAGGCGGAGACCGACCATGACTTCACCAAGCCCGACTTCATCGCCGCGGGCCAGCAGGCGAAGGCGCTGGCCGACCTGCAGCCGTTCCAGAAGGGCTTCCTCGGCGCGGCCTACTCGACCCCCGACGGCCAGGCCGCGCTGGTCAGCAACGGCAAGGCGGCCATGGAGCTGATGGGCCAGTGGGCGCCCGTCACCCAGGCGGACGCGGGCAAGGGCCTCGGCGACGACCTCGGCTTCTTCCCGTTCCCCGCCGTCGAGGGCGGTAAGGGCTCGATCGACGACGCGTTCGGCGGCGGCGGCGGGCTGGCCGTGGGCGCGGACGCCCCGAAGGAGGCCGTGGACTTCGTCAAGTTCATGACCCAGATGGACAAGCACTCCGAGGCCGTGGAGTCCGGCGCCGTGCTGCCGGTGCTCAAGGGCGAGGAGAGCGCGGTCAAGGACGCGAACCTCAAGGAGGTGGCGACGCAGCTGGCCAGCGCCACCGGCTACCAGCTCTACCTGGACCAGGCTTACCCGCCGGCCGTCGGACAGCAGGTCAATGACAGCGTGGCCGAGCTGTTCGCCGGGACGAAGACACCGGAAGAGGTCGGCGCCGCCATCACCGAAGTGGCCAAGAGCGAAGGATGACGACACTCACGAGAGGGCCGGAAGCGGTCAAGCTTCCGGCCCCCGCCCCTGTCGGGAGGCGCCGCGGGCGCTGGGTGGGCATCATGCTGTTCCTGCTCCCCGCGCTCGTGCTGTTCTTGATGCTGGTCGTGACCCCGATGCTGGTGGCCCTGTACGCCAGCGTCTTCAAGTGGAACGGCTTCGGCGGCCTGCCGACCGACTTCATCGGGCTGGACAACTTCACCCGGCTGCTCACCAGCGAGATCTTCGCCCAGGACCTGTGGCACCTGCTGGTCCTGGTGCTCTTCTCGATCCTCGTCCAGCTGCCGTTCTCGCTGGCCATCGCCATGCTGCTGAACCAGCGCATCCGTGGCAGGGCGCTCTACCGGGTGCTGTTCTTCGCCCCGTACGTGCTCAGCGAGGTCATCACCGGCGTGCTGTTCTCGCTGATCCTCTCGCCCGGCTCGGGCATGGCGAACCAGATCCTGGGACTGGTCGGGCTGGAGTCGGAGTTCCTGGCCAACCCCGACACCGTCATGCCGTCGTTGTTCGTGGTCATGACGTGGAAGTACTTCGGCTTCCACATGATGATCTACCTCGCGGGGCGGCAGAACATCCCGAACGAGCTGATCGAGGCCGCCCAGATCGACGGCGCCACGGGCTGGAAGACCTTCAGGTACGTGACGCTGCCGCTGCTCGGCCCGACGATCAGGATCAGCGTCTTCCTGTCGGTCATCTACACGATCCAGCTGTTCGACCTGGTCTGGATCCTGACCGGCGGCGGCCCGTCGCACTCCTCGGAGACGATGGCGGTCACCATGATGGAGTGGGGCTTCAAGCGTTCCCAGGTCGGCTACGCCAGCGCGATCAGCGTCGTGATGTTCGCGCTCAGCCTCATCTTCGCCCTTCTCTACCAGCGCTTCGTGATGCGCCGTGACCTGGAGGGCGCGACGACCTCGATGGGAGGCCGGCGATGAACCACAGGACCCGCAGACCGCTCAAACGGCGCCGCAACACGCTGCCCCTGCACGTGATCGCGGTGATCGTGGGCGCCTTCATGGTGGCCCCGGTCATCTACGCGCTGCTCGGCGGCTTCAAGGACAACAGCGAGCTGTCGGAGAACCCGTTCGGCCTGCCCGAGGCGTGGATCACCGCGAACTACACCGACGTGCTCGCCTCGGGCGCGTTCTGGCGGCAGGTGTGGAACAGCACGTTCATCGCGGTCGCCACGACCGTGCTGACCGTGGCGGTGTCGGCGCTGGCGGGGTTCGTCTTCGCCCGGTTCGCCTTCCGCGGCAGGGAGCTGTTCTTCATGCTGTTCACGGCGGGGCTGATGTTCCCGTTCGCGGTGGCGATCCTGCCGATCTTCGTCCTGCTGCGCACGCTCGGGCTGCTGGACAGCCCGCTCGGCGTCATCCTCACGCAGGCGGCCTTCGGCCTGCCGCTGACGATCATCATCCTGCGCGGCTTCTTCCGCAGCATCCCGGGTGAGATCGAGGAGGCCGCCACGATCGACGGATGCTCGCCGTTCGGGTTCTTCTGGCGCATCCTGCTGCCGATGGCCAGGCCCGCCATCGCCACCGTCTCCGTGCTGGCCATCGTGGGGAGCTGGAACAACTTCATGCTCCCGCTGGTGGTGTTCAGCGAGGAGGCGAGCTGGACGCTGCCGCTCGGCATCCAGCAGTTCCAGGGCCAGTACGCCTCCGACACCGCGCGCATCCTGGCCTTCCTGATCCTGGCCATGGTGCCCGCGCTCGGTTTCTACGCCATTGCCGAACGACACCTGGTCGGTGGGCTCACCGCCGGCGCGACTAAGGGGTGAGTCCATGCTGCATGTGTCCGGAACCCAGCTCGTCACCGAGGACGACGCACCGGTACGACTGCGGGGGGTGGGTCTCGGGGGCTGGATGAACATGGAGAACTTCATCACCGGCTACCCGGCGAACGAGTCCGCCATGCGGCAGGCCGTGCGCGGCGTGCTCGGCGACGACCGGGCGGAGCTGTTCTTCGACCGGCTGCTGACCTCGTTCTTCACCGAGCGCGACGCCGACCTGCTGGCCGAACTCGGCATGAACTGCGTGCGCATCCCGGTCAACTACCGCCACTGGGAGTCCGACGACCGGCCGATGGAGATCGACCCGCGCGGCTTCCGCCATCTCGACCGGGTGATCGGGCTGCTCGGCGAGCGCGGCATCTACAGCGTGATCGACCTGCACGCGCTGCCGGGCTCGCAGAACCAGCACTGGCACAGCGACAATCCCACCCACGTCGCCGCGTTCTGGCAGCACCGGCACTTCCAGGACCGGGCGGTGCATCTGTGGGAGGTCATCGCCGACCACTACCGCGAGAATCCGTGGGTCGCCGGATACAACCCGGTCAACGAGCCGGGTGACGTGTCGGGGAAGGTGATCGGGCCCTTCTACGACCGGCTGGTGAAGGCGATCAGGGCGGCGGATCCGAAGCACGTGCTGTTCCTGGACGGCAACACGTACGCCACCGATTTCTCGATATTTCGGGAGGTGTACGAGAACACGGTTTTCGTCCTGCACGACTACGCGCTGGCCGGCTTCGCGCACGGCGGCCCGTACCCCGGCTACACGCGCGGCGAGTGGTGCGACCGCGACGAGCTGGAGCGCACCTTCGCCAAGCGCTCCCGCTTCCAGCGGGAGACCGGGACGCCGCTGTGGGTGGGCGAGTTCGGGCCGGTCTACACCGGCGACCCCGAGGTGGACGGGCAGCGCTACCAGATCCTGCGCGACCAGCTCGCGATCTACGACGCGCAGGACGTGGGCTGGTCGCTGTGGACGTACAAGGACGTCGGCCTGCAGGGCCTGGTACACGCCTCGGGGGCGTACCTGGACCGGTTCGGCGACGTCATCGCCAAGAAGCGGCGGCTCGGCGTGGACCGCTGGGGCTCCACCATGGAGGAGGCGGCCGACGTGCTGGCTCCGCTGCACACGCTCATCGAGGGCGAGTTCTCCGGCTGGGACCCCTACCCGTGGGGCGCCCGCTACCAGACGGACGACCTGATCAGGCACATCCTGATGGCGCAGGCGCTGCTGCCGGAGTACGCCGAGCGCTTCCGCGGGCTGAGCGACGACGAGCTGGCCGAGCTGGCCGACTCGTTCCTGCTGGAGCGGTGCGTACGCAGGGAGCCGCTGCTCGACCTGCTGTCCGCGAACCTCCAGGGCTGAGCCGATGCGGAATTGTCGGGTGGATCTAGTAGAACAGGAGCCGCTGCATCCCCCCGACATCTAGGACCGTCCGTGACCTTCGACGACCAGCCCAGCCACTACGACACCTACCACGACTCCTACGCCGGGCTGCCGGTGTTCACCGTGCTGTGCGAGGAGAGCGAGGTCGAGGCGCCGCCCCCTGACCCGGGGGCGGTCGCCTGGAAGCTCGAGGCGAGCGAGTGGAACGACGACGCCCCCGAGGAGATCGCCGCGAGTGTCCAGTGGTTCTTCGAGCACGTCGACACCACGAAGGTCACGGCGATCGTCCTCGGCGAGTGGGAGGACAACTACGAGGACAGCTGCGAGCCGGTCATCGCGGCGCTCGCCGGCAACGCCGACCGGCTGCCCGAGCTGCGCTCGGTGTTCCTCGGCGCGATGTCGCCCGAGCAGTCCGAGATCTCCTGGATCCAGCAGGCCGACGTCACCCCGCTGCTGGCCGCCTTCCCCCGGCTGGAGCGGCTGGAGGTGCGCGGCGGTACGGGGCTGGAGTTCCCGGCGGTGCGCCACCAGTCGCTGAGCGTGCTCAGGTTCGAGACCGGCGGGCTGCCCGCCGAGGTCGTCCGCGGGGTCGGCGCCTCCGACCTGCCCGCGCTGGAGCACCTGGAGCTCTGGTTCGGCGTCGACAGATACGGCGGCGACTCGACGGTGGCCGACGTCGCGGGCATCCTCAGCGGTGAGCGCCTGCCTGCTCTGCGTCACCTCGGCCTGCAGAACTGCCCCTACGCCGACGAGCTGGCCGGCGCCGTGGCGGCCGCCCCCGTCGTGGCCCGGCTCCAGACGCTGAGCCTGTCGATGGGCTCGCTCGGCGACGAGGGCGCGACGGCCCTGCTCAGCGGCCAGCCCCTCACCCACCTGCGCCGCCTCGACCTGCACCACAACTACCTGAGCGAAAGCATGGCCGCCCGCCTGCCGGCGGCGCTGCCGGGCGTCGAGCTCCGCCTCGACGACCGCCGCAGCCGCGAAGAGGACTGGCATTACGTCGCGGTGAGCGAGTAACCCCACGTGACCACCGATCCCACCCCCATCACCCCGGGGGCCACATCCCCCACCGCCACGCCCACCGGCCCTGGCCGCACCTCCTCCGGCGGCACGGCCACCGATCCGGGCGTCACCTCCCCCACCGACCCGGGGGCGAGCTTTCTCGCCGATCCCGACCTCTACGGGGGCGATCGGTTCGCCGGTCTGCCGGTCGAGCAGGTGGGTGAGACCGTCCCCTTGTCCCCCGAGCTGGTCGCCTGGGATGTCACCGACTCCGTCGAGCCAGGCGAGCGGGGTGAGAGCGCCCTGCCCGGTGAGCTCGACGCGCTGCTCGACCGCGTGGGGCCCGAGCGTGTGCGGGCCCTGGCGGTGAGCGGCTGCAGCGTGTCCCACGCGCCGGAGATCCTCGCCCGCTACGCCGACCGGTTGCCCGCGCTGCGCGCCGTCTTCCTGGGGTTCACGCCCACCGAGCGGTGGGAGATCTCCTGGATCGGCCACGGTGACATCACGCCGGTCCTGGAGGCGTACCCGCTGCTGGAGCGCCTGGAGGTGCGCGGCTCCGACGAGCTGGCGCTGCGGCCGGTCGCCCACGACCGCCTCAGGGTGCTGCGCTTCGAGAGCGGCGGCCTGCCCGGCGCCGTGGTGAGGGCGGTGGGCGCGAGCTCGTTCCCCGCCCTGGAACACCTGGAGATGTGGCTCGGCACCCCCGCCTATTTCGGCGACAACACCATCGGCGACCTCGACGAGCCGCTGTCCGGCGCCCGGCTGCCCGCGCTCAGGCGGCTCGGCCTGCGCAACAGCGAATACCAGGACGACATCGCCGCCGCCGTCGCCGCCGCGCCCGTGGTGGCCGGGCTCGACGAGCTCAGCCTGGGCCGGGGCGCGCTCACCGACCACGGCATGGAGGCACTGCTCAGCGGGCAGCCGCTGACCCACCTGCGGGTGCTCGACCTGCACCACCACTTCCTCAGCGACCCCATGGTGGCGCGGGTGCGCCGGGCGCTCCCCGGCGTGACCCTCGATCTGACACGCCCACCCGGCGCCCTCGACCAGCCCTACATCGCGGAGTGGGAATGACGGCGCACGTCGCCCTCGCCGGCACGCCAGACGACCGACGGCGGGACACCCTCCACCTCGCGGAGCGGGCATGACGGTGCGCTTTGCCGTGGTCGGCACGCCGGGCGATCGGCGGGTCACGTTGTTTCGTGACGCGGTCGTGGCGCGGGGGCTTGCGGAGCCGCACGTCGTGCCGTGGCAGGACGTGCTTGCCGGGCGGGAGATCAGCGTGCCCGAGGGGACGCTGCTGCGCATCGACTCGCCAGGGGAGGACGCGCGGGCGGACGAGCTGCTGCGCGGCCCCGGCGATCCGGCGCGGGCAGGAGGTGGCGCGGCCTGGTACGCGTCGTTCTGTGCCGGGCTCGATCGGGTCGCGGCGATCCCCGGCGTGCGGCTGCTGGGAGACGTGGGCGAGATCAAGGTGATGTTCGACAAGCGGCGCTGCCACGCGGTGCTGGCGGCGGCCGGGGTGCCGGTGCCGGAGGCGTTCGAGGCCCGCTCGTACGACGGGCTGCGGGAGGAGATGGCGCGGCGGGGCTGGCAGCGGGTGTTCGTCAAGCCCGCCCACGGCTCGTCGGCGTCCGGCGTGATCGCCTTTCAGACCCATGGCAGCCGGGTCCACGCCGTCACCTCGGCCGTCTGGCTGGACGGTGTGCTGTGCAACTCCCTCCAGGTCAGGACCGTGACCGAGGAGGCCGAGGTGCGGCGGCTGGTGAACGTGCTGGCGCCCGGCGGGCTGCACGTCGAACGGTGGTTTCCGAAGGCGATGACCGGCGGGCGGGCGTTCGACCTGCGGGTGGTGACGGTGGCGGGCCGTCCGACGCACGCCGTCGTCCGCACGAGCCGCTTCCCCATGACGAACCTGCACCTCGGGGGCGCGCGGGGCGACCTCGATGTCGTACGCCGGAGGGCCGGGCTGTGGGAGCGGGTGCTGGAGGTGTGCGCCGCTGCGGCACGGTGCTTTCCGCGGAGTTTGAGTACGGGGGTCGACGTGATGGTGGGGACCGATTGGCGGTCCGTGGTGGTGGCGGAGGTCAACGCGTTCGGCGACCTTCTCCCGAGGCTGGGGGATATTTCCGGACATGGTCGCGACACGTACGCCGAACAGGTCGAGGCGGTCCTGAATGACCACCACTGACCGCGGCGGGCACCTTGCCACCGGCATCGACATGAACGCCGTCGTGGGGACGCACGATCTGCTCATGGTCACCCTCGACACGCTGCGCTACGACGTGGCCGTTGCGCAGGCAGAGGCTGGGCTGTTGCCCGATCTGCTGCCGGACGGTGTGCGGTGGGAGCGGCGGCACAGTCCGGGGAGCTTCACCTATGCGGCCCACGCCGCCATGTTCGCCGGGTTTCTGCCCACGCCGGTCACGCCGGGGCCGCATCCGCGGTTGTTCGCGGCCACCTTCCCCGGGAGCGAGACGACCGGGAAGGGCACGTGGGTGTTCGATGCGCCCGATCTGCCCACCGGGCTGGCGCGGGCGGGCTATCACACCGTCTGCATCGGCGGGGTCGGGTTCTTCAACAAGCTGACCCCGCTCGGGTCGGCGCTGCCCGGCCTGTTCGCGGAGAGTCACTGGGAGCCGGAGTTCGGCGTGACGAACCCCGAGTCGCTGGAGCGCCAGATCGACCGCGCCGCCGAGGTGCTGGCCCGTGTGCCCGGCCCGGTCATGCTCTTTCTCAACGTCTCGGCCCTGCACCAGCCCAACCACTTCTACCTGCCCGGCGCCGGGGAAGACTCCCTCGACAGCCACGCCGCCGCCCTGCGCCACGTCGACCGCCACATCGGCCGCCTCTACGCCCTCATGCGCCGCCGCCGTCCCTGCCTGGCCATCGTCTGCTCCGACCACGGCACCGCGTACGGCGAGGACGGGCACACCGGTCACCGCATCGGCCACGAGGTCGTCTGGACCGTCCCCTACACCCACTTCGTCCTGGAGAGTCATGCGGCCGTATGAGGGCTACGTCTACGCCTACCCGCACAAGACCGCCTACCGCCCCCTCGACCCGCGCCCGCACCTCAAGGAGGTCTGGGCCGGCGAGCGCCCCGGCGCCCTCTACGTGCACATCCCGTTCTGCGAGATGCGCTGCGGCTTCTGCAACTTGTTCACCCGCACCGGCGCCCCCGAGGAGCTGGTGACCGCCTACCTCGACACGCTCGAACGCCAGGCCCGCCAGGTGCGCGAGTGCCTGGAGGAGACCGCGTTCGGCACGGCGGCCTTCGGCGGCGGCACCCCCACCTACCTCAGCGCCCGCGAGCTGACCCGGCTGTTCGACCTGACCGAGCAGGCGATGGGCGTGGACCTGGCGCGGGTGCCGCTGTCGGTCGAGACGTCGCCCGGCACCGCCACCCCTGACCGCCTGTCGGTGCTGGCGGAGCGCGGCACCGCGCGGGTCTCGATCGGCGTGCAGAGCTTTGTACCGGAGGAGGCGCGCTCGGCCGTACGCCCGCAGAAACGGGCCGAGGTGGACGCCGCCCTCGACGCGATCAGGGCCTCCGGCGTGCCCGTCCTGAACATCGACCTCATCTACGGCATCGACCGACAGACGCCGCGATCGTGGCGGTACTCGCTCGACACGGCGCTCGGCTGGCGTCCCGAGGAGATCTACCTCTACCCGCTCTACGTGCGACCGCTGACCGGGCTGGGCAGGCAGGGCCGCGCCTGGGACGACCAGCGGCTGGAGCTCTATCGGGAGGGCCGCGACCACCTCATGGCCGCCGGGTACGAGCAGGTCTCGATGCGCATGTTCCGCCTGCCCGGCACCCCGTCCGCCGGCACCGGCTACTGCTGCCAGACCGACGGCATGGTCGGCCTCGGCTGCGGCGCCCGCTCGTACACCGGTGGCCTGCACTACTCCTTCGAGTACGCCGTCGGCGCCCGCCACGTCCGCTCGATCATCGACGACTACGTGACCAGGACCGACTTCGACGTCGCGAACGTCGGCTTCGCCCTCACTCCCGCCGAGCGCAGGCGGCGGCACCTCATCCAGTCGCTGCTGCGCGCCGAGGGCATGTCGCGCCCCCAGTACGCCGCCCGCTTCGGCACCGACGTGCTCGACGACTTCCCGCTCGACGCGTTCGCCTCCTGGCTGACGATCACCGGCGAGACGATCACGCTCACCCCCGAAGGGCTCGCCCACTCCGACGCGATCGGCCCCGCCCTGTTCTCGCCGCGCGTGCGGGCCCTCATGGAGGCGTACGAGGCATGCTGACCATCCTCTATCGCGGTCCACTGGCCAGCTGCGACTATGACTGCGCCTACTGCCCGTTCGCCAAGCGCCGCGACACCCCCGAGCAGCTGCGCGCCGACCGGGCCGCGCTCGAACGCTTCACCCGCTGGGCGGCCGGGCACGACGGCGAGCTGTCGATCCTGTTCACGCCGTGGGGCGAGGGGCTGGTCAGGTCGTGGTACCGGCGGGCGCTCGTCGAGCTGTCGTGGCTGCCCAACGTCGCCAGGGTCGCCATCCAGACGAACCTGAGCTGCCGTACCGAGTGGCTGGCCGAGGCGTCGGAGCGGGCCGCGCTGTGGGTGACGTATCACCCGACGCAGGTGCCGTACGAGCGTTTCCTGGCCAAGGTGCGCTCACTCCCGGTGCGCCACAGCGTGGGCATCGTCGGCGACCCCGCCCACCTGCCGGACGCCCGGCGGCTGCGGGCCGACCTGCCGACGGAGACGTACCTGTGGGTCAACGCCGAGGAGGGCCGCCACTACACCGACGAGGAGGCCGCCGACTGGACGGCCATCGACCCCCTCTTCCGCCACAGCCGCTTCCCCCACGCCAGCGCCGGCCTTCCCTGCCGCACCGGCGACACGGTGATCTCGGTGAACGGTGACGGCACCGTCCGCCGCTGCCACTTCGTCCCGGACGTCTTGGGCAACCTGTACGACGACTCATACCGCGCCGCCTTACGCCCCCGCCCCTGCCCCGCGGCCCTGTGCGACTGCCACATCGGCTATGTGCACCTGGAACCGCTGGGCCTGTACGACGTCTTCACGGGCGGCGTCCTCGAACGCATTCCGCACGCCTGGTGAGGATGGTCAGGTCTCTCGTTCGGGGTGGTAGTCGTCCTCGGCGACGCCGAAGGTCCAGGCGACGCCCTGCCGGGCCCGCTCGGTCCACGGCGGGACGCGGAGGAAGTAGGTGCGGCGGGTGCCGTCGGGCTCGGGGGTGGAGTTGACCACCTCGACCATGGTCAGCGGCTCGTCGCCCGCCAGCTCGACCCGCCACAGCACGCCCGTCTCGTCGGAGTGGAGCGGCTCGGCGCCGGACTCGGCGAGGTAGCGTTCGGGGCCGAAGTGCTCCAGCATGGCGCGGCGCAGCTCGGCGTTGGGCTCGGCGCGGATGCGCTCGGGGGTGAGCGCGGTCATCGCGGCGCCGAAGCCGGCCGGCACGGGCATGCCGTGCCAGGCGTGCAGGGCGAACCCGTCGGCGAACGCCAGGGCCGGGCCCTCGGCGCGGTGCAGCCGTCCGAGGTCGTCGAGGTGCAGCTCCACGGGACGCTCGGTGACGACGGCCACCCGTTCGTACGGCCACCACCATCCCGCCTGCTCGGCCACCCGCTTCAGCCCGTCGAGCCCGTCGAGCCCGTCGTGCCCGTCGAAGGCCGACAACCAGGGCGCGTCGTGCTGCCCGAACACGGCGTCGAGCGTCACCTCACGCAACACCGCCCCAAGCTCCCGCCCGCCCTCGCCCTGGGCCGCGCCGTCCTGCTCGCCATGCCCGCTCAGCTCGCCGATCGCGCGGCGAATGTCGTTGATCAGGCGTTGGGCCTGGGGCCAGAGGCGGCCGCCCGTGTCGGCCCAGAGGGCTGCCCAGCCGGCCGGGCCACACTCGGCGTAGACCGCCGCTCTGGCACGCGCCCACGGCTGGGTGCGGAGGTCGTCGCGCACCGAACGTCCGGGGCCGTCGGGCAGCAGGGCGGGCAGGTCCGGGATCGGAAAGGCCCCCGCAGGACTCTCCGGCCCCAGCCCCGCCAAAGTGCCGGGTTGAGCACCGGCCCGGCTCGACGGCCCCAGCCCCGCCGCAGTGCCAAGTTGAGCACCGGCCCGGCTCGACGGCCCCAGCCCTGCCGCGGCGAGCGCCGCGCGAGCCTGCGGGTCGCCCGTCAGCCAGGCCGCCGTGACCGCGCCCGCCGCCGGGGACGGCAGCACCAGGATCAGCTCGGGCTCGGCCAGCCCTGCCTCCCTGTACGCCTGACGCACCGCCGCCTCGGCCCCGTCGCCCGGCCCGGTGGCGAGCGCGACCTGCTCCCATGTCAGCGTGGCCATCAGTCGGCCACCACCCGGTAGGAGCCGGGCACGTATTCGCGCTGCCTGACCACGCGGTACCAGCCCTTGGGCAGCGAGATCGCCGCGTGCTCCTCGTGCTCGAGCCGCCCGCCGTCGGGCAGGTGCAGAAACCCGTGGGACAGCGTGCCAGGACCGGGGATGGCGTGCGCGTGCCCGGTCGCCTCGCCGTAGGCCAGCACCAGCCGCCCGCGCGCGTCACGCGGCTCGGGACGCGTCTTGGCGGGCGCGGACGCCTCTGGCACGGGGACGAGCAGGATGTCGCCCTGTCGGTACATCGACCAACCTCCATCGTTCGGGGGGATGATCGAAAACTAGCGGGCCCCACCGACAAAACCCGGGACCCCTCAGGGCATCACGTAGGGGGTGGTGCTGGTGTGGCCGGCCGCGTTCGTGGCGGTGACCGGAGTCCAGGGGGACGTGGGCTCGTAGGGGGCCCAGGCCGTCTCCAGGCGGGAGCGGGCGTACCACTCCTGCCGCACCGACGTCTCACCGAAGGTCAGCGTGCCGCCCCGCAGGTTGTAGCCCTCCACCTGCACGCCTGGCCGCCCGTTCACGGCCTTCCGGTACGCCGCCACGATGATCGGCTGCTGCCACCCGGCCGCGATGTCGTCGGCCAGCGAGGGCGTGTCGTGGCGGGCCTGGCAGGTGAAGAACGGGTCCCAGCCGTACGAGATGATCTTGGCGGGGTGCCGCCCGGCGGCCATGACCTGCTGGTCGAGCCGGGCCTTCGTGGTACGCCCGCGCAGCGGCAGCGGGTCCACCCGGCCGCACTCCCCCGCGGCGGGCGTGGGCTCGAAGCCTTCCACGTTCACCCACAGCTCGACCCCCTCGGGCACCTCGCGGGCCGCCGCCTCCACGTAGGAGGCCGTGGACCCGTAATAGGCCTGCCCATTGCGCACCGCGCCGACGACGGGCACCAGCCGCGCGGCCACCGCGGCCTCGGCCTCGTGCGGGCCGTGCACCGGCACCTTGCCCGTGCCGCGCCCGTCCTGGACGGCGATCGCCATGGGCAGCCCGTGCCGGGTGCCCGCGATGTCCGCGATGCCCTCAGGCACCTGCGACGGCGGGAACCCGCGCCCGCGCCGCGCGTCGATGTACGGGCTGACGACGATCTTCTTGCCCGGCAGCGCATCGGCGACGACGGCGTGCTGGGCGGCGTACAGGGAGATGATCGGATCGCGGTCGGACCGGGCCCGCGCGGCCAGCTCGAACGACTGGTACACCCCGCCGAACGCGGCCCCGAACCGCGTCCGGTAGTCGGCGAGCACGCGCGCGGTGAACGCGTTGAGCGCGGCGGTGTGGGCGAGGTCGGGCTCCCACGGCTTGCCCGCGCGCTGCGGCGCGGCGGGCAGCCCGGGGAAGACGGTCATCCCGTACGCGGCCGCCTCCCGCATCAGGTTGCCGAGCCCGTCGCCGTCGGTGGCGACCAGCACCAGGTCGTGCGTGGGAGCGGCGCACGAGCCGGCCAGCGTCAGCCGGTAGAAGATCCGCCCGTCGCTCTCCACCCGCCGGTCGAGGCCGGGGCAGCGCAGCAGCCCTTCGCCGAACTCCTCGCTGGTGACGTACGTGTAGACGCGCCGCACCCCGGGCACCTCCGCGCACGGCCGCCCGTCCACCCGGCAGGCGGCGAAGTCGGGATCGGGCGGCCCGACCGCGAACCTGGGCCCGAACGTGATCAGCGTGTCGCCCCCGATGGCGTGGATCGCCTCGACCATCCGCCGCGTGACGCACGGGTCGGCGCGCGGCATCACCCAGTAGCCGGTCACCGCGTAGGGGGCGGACACCCGCAGGTCGCGCGGCGGGCACGCGTCGTCCTTCCGCACCGGTTCGTCGGGCACGACCAGGCCGGCCACGAAGGCGGCCGCCACCACCAGCCACAGGATCCGGTGCACCCACACCCCTTCCACGCACCCTCCAGACTACGCAGCACCCCCGCATGCGGGCGATCACCGGCGATCACGGAGAATGGCCGGCAAGGGGGTACACCACAGTGCGCATCGATCTCACAGGCAAAACCGCTCTCGTCACCGGTTCGACCCAGGGCATCGGGGCGGCCATCGCCACCGGGCTCGCGCGGGCCGGCGCCCGCGTGGGGATCAACGGCCGCGGCGAGGGCTCGGTGGCGGCGGCCATCGAACGGATGGACGACGAGCGCATCGACGCCGGGCGCGAAGCCGGCGAGCACCTGCGCTACGACCTGGTGGCCGCGCCGGGCGACGTCTCGACCGACGAGGGCTGCGAGCAGGTGCTGCGGATGCTGCCGCACGTCGACATCCTGGTCAACAACCTCGGCATCTTCGGCGCCAAGCCGCCGCTGGAGATCGAGGACGACGAGTGGCGGCGCTATTTCGAGGTGAACGTGCTGGCCGCGGTCCGGCTGACCCGGGCGTACCTGCCTGGCATGAGGGAGCGGGGCTGGGGCCGCATCCAGTACATCGCGAGCGACTCCGCCGTCGTCATCCCGGCCGAGATGATCCACTACGGCATGTCGAAGACGGCGCTGCTGGCCGTCTCCCGGGGCTTCGCCAAGGAGGCGGCGGGCAGCGGGGTCACGATCAACTCGGTGATCGCGGGGCCGACCCACACCGGCGGCGTCGAGGACTTCGTCTACCAGCTCGTGGACCGCGACCTGCCGTGGGAGGAGGCGCAGCGCGAGTTCATGCGGCTGCACCGGCCGCAGTCGCTGCTCCAGCGCCTGATCGAGCCCGAGGAGATCGCGAACCTGGTCGTCTATCTCAGCTCGCCCTTCGCCTCGGCCACGACGGGGGCGGCCGTGCGGGTGGACGGCGGCTACGTGGACTCGATCATTCCCTGACGGTCTCAGTACGACTGCAGCTCGATGAGGGTGCCTTCCGGGTCGCGCAGGTGCGCGGTGCGCAGGGTGGGGCCCCAAGCCGGGCGGTCCTGGGGCGGGGCGGCCACGGTGGCGCCGTGCCGCTCCAGGCAGCCGGCCGCCGTGTCCACGTCGTCCACCTTCATGACCAGCATGGCCCGGTCGCCGTCGCCGTCCGTGAGCACGTCCAGCCGGCTCCTGTCGAACAGGACCAGTCCGGCCTCTCCTGAGATGTCCCAGTTGGCGTAGCCGGGCAGGACCTTGACCGGCTCGACGCCGTGCAGGTCGCGCAGGACGGCCTGGTAGAAGGCGAGGCTCGTGTCGAAGTCGCGGACCAGGAGCCGGGGGTAGAGGGCGTCCATGGGGATCCTCCCGTCTGAATAGTTGGTGAGAACCAATGATTGGTAGAACCCTACACTTGGTCCCATGGACTTTCCTCCCACCCTCATGGCGGCCACGACGTTCGTGCTGCACAAGGTCGGGACGAGCAGCCGGCGGGCGCTGGCCGGGCGGCTGTCGGACGAGGCGGGGGTGAGCTTGTGGGAGTTCGCGGTCCTCGCGGCGCTCGCCGACTTCGGCGCCTCGGCGCAGCGCGAGGTGGGTGACCGGCTGGGGCTCGACCCGAGCGACATGGTGCGGCTGATGGACGGGCTGATCGCGGCGGGGCTGGCCGTACGTGACCGCGACCCCGCCGACCGCCGCCGCTACCGCCTCACCCTCACCCCTGCCGGCCGCGACGCCCTCACCCGGGCACGCGCTCTGGTGACGGAAGTGGAACGCGAGACCCTCGCCCCGCTGACGGACGCGGAACGCCGGCAGTTGCACGCCCTGGTCACCAAGGTCCTCACCCACTGACAGCGGCGGGGGTCAGCGGCGGGGGTCAGCGGCGGTCGAGGCCGGACAGTTGCCAGGCGAGGCGGCGGCGGACCGCCGGAAGGTGGCCGGCCAGGGCGAGGACGGCGTTGCGCAGGGGGCGGGCGGCGGCGCGGGCGGTGGCCAGCCGGGTAAGGCGGGAGGCCAGGGCGACCACCTCCTCCGCGACCGGGCGCCTGGCCGCCGCGTAGGCGTCGAGCAGTTCGTCCGGGGCGCCGTCCAGAACCTCTGAGAGCGCCTCGCCCACCTGGACGGCGTCCTCGATGCCCAGGTTCATGCCCTGCCCGCCGGCCGGTGAGTGCACGTGGGCCGCGTCGCCGGCGAGCAGGACGCGGCGGTCGCGGTAGGTGCCGGCGATGCGGTGGTGGACGCGGAAGCGGGAGCCCCAGACGATCTCCTCGACGACGGCGGGCTCGGACTCCGGCCCGCGCGTGTCGAGCAGCCGCTGCACGAACGCGACGTCGGGCTCGCGCGGCGCCTCGTCCACGGTGGCGACGATCCGGTACATGCCGTCGGGCAGCGGCGCGACGACCACCAGGCCGTCGGGCGAGAAGTACAGGATGACCTCGCCCTTGGGCACCCCGCCGTGCAGCCGCACGTCGGCGAGGACGAACGACTCGGCGTACGTGCCGCCGGCGAAGCCGATCCCGGCCTGCTCGCGGGCGGTGCTGTGCATCCCGTCGGCCCCGACCAGGTAGGAAGCGCGCAGCGTGCGCCCGTCATCGAGGGTGGCGGTGACGCCGGAGTCGTCCTGGGCGACGGCGGTGACGCGGGCCGGCCGCAGCACCCGCCCGCCCAGCTCCTCGAACCGGGCCAGCAGGTACGCCTCGGTGTCGGCCTGGGAGATCATCAGCGTGTACGGATACCGCGTCGGCAGCCCCTCGAACGGCACCGGCACCAGCACCCGGTCCCGGTCGCGGACGGTGAAGCGCGGCGTGGGCACCCCCCGCGTGACCAGGTCGCCGGTCACCCCGTACGGCTCCAGCAGCTCCAGCGTGCGCGAGTGCACGACGGCGGCGCGCGAGGTGTTCGCACCCTCGGCCTGCCCGTCCACGATGACGACGCGGTGCCCGCGCTGGGTGAGGACCAGAGCGGCGGTGAGCCCGACGGGGCCGGCGCCGACGACGATCACGTCCGTGGCATTCATGTCTCCTCCTCGGAACGTTGCCAACACTTGTTGGCCAACACCTGTTGACACTACGCCGCCACTCCGGGGTGGTCAACACCTGTAGGCCAACACATGTTGGCAACGGCGAAGGCCGATCCTCCGCGCCCCTATGACCACATGTCCCGAGATTTCCTCCGCCGCCGACAATGACCAGCGCAGAAGTCGCCACCGCGATAGAACTTCCCGTTCACCATTTCCGGGAGCTTGACAATGAACAGAAAACCCGAGTAACAGCAGCCTCACAAACCACGACAACAACCTTTGCAGGCCCATTCAGATCATGTTAGAAGGGAGGGAAGCAGAGAGGACCGGGCACCGTGACGGTGATTCTCGACGGCGTCTCCGTGCGTTCGCACGGCGAGGTCTGGCTGGCCGACGTCAACCTCGAATTATCCCCTGGAATGACCACCCTGATCGGCCCGATGACGGCGGGAAAGACGACGTTGATGCGGGTCGCAGCCGGTTTGCTGACCCCCGACGCGGGCCGCGTGCTGGTCAACGGTAAAGACCTCACACGAATGTCGGTGCGCAAACGTTCGGTGGCCTTCGTCTACCAGCAATTCATCAATTATCCGTCGCTCACCGTCTACGAGAACATCGCCTCACCGCTCCGCCTCGACCCCCGTTTCCGGCGCGACGGCGTGGACCGCCGGGTGCGCGAGGTGGCCGAGCTCATGGGCATCGAGAACCTGCTGCGGCGCAGGCCCGCCGAGCTGTCGGGCGGCCAGCAGCAGCGCACCGCCATCGCCCGCGCCCTGGCCCGCCCCGTCGACCTGCTGCTGCTCGACGAGCCGCTGGCCAACTTGGACTTCAAGCTGCGCGAGCAGTTGCGCGCCGACCTGAAGAGCATGTTCGCCGGCTCGCCCGGCGTCGTGCTCTACGCCACCGCCGACCCGGCCGAGGCGCTGACGTTCGCCGCGCCGACCGTGGTGCTCGGCGAGGGCAGGGTGCGGCACGTCGGCGACGTCGCCGACATGTACGCCCGCCCGCCCACGCTGGCCGTGGCCGCCACGCTCAGCGACCCGCCGCTCAACGTGCTGCCAGGCGTCGTCAGGGACGGCCGCGTCGAGGTGCTCGGCACCGGCGGCGAGCAGGAGGTCGTGCTCGGCGTACGCCCCCACCAGGTGACGATCGGCCGGGGCCGGCCCGGCGCGCTGGAACTGCCCGCCGAGATCAGGCTCGCCGAGGTGACGGGCAGCGCGACGTTCCTGCACCTGCTCCTCCAGGGCGGCCGCCACCTGGTCGCCCACCTGCCGGGCACCCAGCGGTTCACGCCCGGCGAGACCACGCGCGCCTACATCGATCCGGCCCACGTCCTCGTCTTCGACAAGGACGGCCGGCTGGCCGGCACGAGCACGGCGGAGGTGGGCCGGCATGGCTGACATCCGGCTCGACGGCGTGGGCCACAGCTATGACGGCGGGAAGACCTGGGCGCTGAAGCCGATGACCTGGACGTGGCGCGACGCGCGGGCGTACGCGCTGCTCGGCCCGAGCGGCTGCGGCAAGACGACGCTGCTGAACATCATCTCCGGCCTCATCACCCCCACGGTGGGCCGCGTCTACTTCGACGAGCGCGACGTCACGGGCGTGCCGACGGCTGGCCGCGACATCGCGCAGGTCTTCCAGTTCCCCGTCCTGTACGAGGAGATGTCGGTCTACGACAACCTGGCCTTCCCGCTGCGCAACCGCAAGGTGCCGAAGCAGGAGGTGGACCGGCGGGTCCGGCAGGTCTCGCAGCTGCTCGGCCTCGACCAGGTGCTGGGCCGCAGGTCGCGCCGGCTCGACCCGGGCCGGCAGCAGATCGTCAGCCTGGGCAGGGGCCTCGTCCGCGCCCAGGTGGCCGCGGTGCTGCTGGACGAGCCGCTGACGGTGGTGGACCCGGCGCTGAAGTGGACGCTGCGCAGCAAGCTGAAGGAGATCCACCGCGACACCGGCCACACGCTCATCTACGTCACCCACGACCAGACCGAGGCGCTGACGTTCGCCGACGAGGTGGTGGTGGTCAACGACGGCGAGATCGTGCAGGCCGGGGAGCCGGCGGAGCTGTTCCTGTCGCCGGCGCACGAGTTCGTCGGGCACTTCATCGGCTCGCCTGGCATGAACGTCGTGCCGGCCGAGATCGCCGGCGGCGTGGTCCGCGTGAACGGCGGCGACGTGGGCGCGGCCGACGACGGCCTGCCGCCCGGGCCGGTGCGGATCGGGGTGCGGCCGGAGTTCGTGGAGATCGGCGGGCCTGAGACGTCGCCGGGCGTGCCGGCCAGGGTGACCGGGGTGGACAGGATGGGCGCGTACGACCTCGTCCACACGGTGGCCGGTGAGCACCGCGTGATCGTCAAGACCGAGGCAGGCGCGCCCTACCGGCCGGACGACGGCGTCCACCTGCATTTTCCCGCCGAACGCACGTTCCTGTTCAGGGACCAGGTCAGGTGCGGCTCGCTCGCACCCCTGCATGAGAGGGGCCTGGCGTGAGCGAACAGGCGGCGGTCGCGACGGAGGTGGCGGACGAGCCGCGCGTCACCCCCAAGCGCCGCGACAACCGGGCCTGGTGGCTGGTGCTGCCGGTGGTGGTGTCGGTGGCGTTCACGGCGGTGATCCCGCTGATGACCGTGGTCAACTTCTCCGTGCAGGACGTCTTCGGCCCGCACGACCGGGTGTTCGTCGGCCTGGAGTGGTTCCGGTCGATCGCGCGTGACCCGGAGGTGCGCGGGGCGCTGCTGCGCACGCTGCTGTTCTCCGCGCAGGTGCTGCTGCTGGAGATCCCGCTCGGCGTGGCGCTGGCCGTGGTGATGCCGCGCAGGGGCGTCGGCGTGTCGGTGGCGCTGGTGCTGGTCGCGCTGCCGCTGCTCATCCCGTGGAACGTGGTGGGCACGATCTGGCAGATCTTCGCCCGCGGCGACATCGGGCTGGGCGGCTGGGCGGTCAACAACGTGCTCGGCGTCAACTTCAACTACACGCTCGACTCGACCGACGCCTGGATCACGGTGCTGGTCATGGACGTGTGGCACTGGACGCCGCTGGTGGCGCTGCTGGCGTACGCGGGGCTGCGCTCGATCCCCGAGCCGTACTTCCAGGCCGCGCAGATCGACGCGGCCTCGGCGTGGGCCACGTTCCGGCACATCCAGCTCCCCCGGCTGCGCGGGGTGCTGACGATCGCGATCCTGCTCAGGTTCATGGACAGCTTCATGATCTACACCGAGCCGTTCGTGGTGACCGGCGGCGGCCCGGGCAACGCGACGTCGTTCCTCAGCATCCTGCTGTCGAAGATCGCGGTCGGCCAGTTCGACCTGGGCCCCGCGGGCGCGTTCTCGCTGCTCTATTTCCTCATCGTGCAGGTCTTCTGTTACGTCTTCTTCACCGTGCTCACCAGGTCGGGGAGGTGAGGCGAATGGCGCGGACCACCGGCCGGCGGCTCCCCTGGGCGCGCACGGTCTTCTGGTTGTACGTGGCCACGCTCATGCTGCCGCTGCTGTGGATGTTCGGCATGTCGATCAGGCCCAACGAGGACATCCTCGGCAGTTTCTCGCTCATTCCGCAGCGGGTGACGCTCGACAATTACGCCGCCTTCTTCGGCGACCCGGCGTGGTATTCGAGCTACCTCAACTCGATCATCTACACCTCGCTGAACGCGGTGCTGTCGCTGCTGGTGGCGCTGCCCGCGGCGTACGCGTTCTCGCGGTTCCGCTTCGCCGGCGACAAGCATCTGTTCTTCTGGCTGCTGACCAACCGCATGGCGCCGCCGGCGGTTTTCCTGCTGCCGTTCTTCCAGATCTACCAGAGCGTCGGCCTGTTCGACACGCATCTCGGCGTGGCCATCGCGCACATGCTGTTCAACGTCCCGCTGGCGGTGTGGATCCTGGAGGGATTCATGTCCGGAATTCCACGGGAAATAGACGAGACCGCGGCCGTCGACGGTTATTCGCTGCCGCGTTTCTTCATCAGGATCTTCCTGCCGATGATCCGCTCGGCGATCGGCGTCACGCTGTTCTTCTGCTTCATGTTCAGCTGGGTCGAGCTGCTGATCGCGCGGACGATCACCTCGGTCGACGCCAAGCCCATCGCGGCGACGATGACCCGCACGGTGAGCGCGGCCGGCGTGGACTGGGCGCTGCTGGCCGCGGCCGGGGTGCTCACCATCGTGCCGGGCGCGGTCGTCATCTGGTTCGTGCGCAACTACATCGCCAAGGGCTTCGCGCTGGGGAGGGTCTAGATGCTCGAGTGGATGGTCTGGACCGTCCCGACCGCCCTGGTGTTCGCCGGGCTGGCCCTGCTGCTGGTCGTCATGGCGGTGTGGGCGCGCATCTCGCCGCCCGTCGCGAGGCGGGGGTTTCTGCGCATCGAGACCGATCGCGGTGACCGGCTCTACATCGGCCTGATCAGCGCCGCCGTCGTGCTGGCCGGCTGGATCGCGATCACCGACCTGTCCATGTGGCTCGCGCTCGGCTGCGCGGTGCTGGTGGCGGTCGTGATCGGCATATGGGGATGACAGAGAAGGAGCCGAACGATGAGGCATCGGGCAGGCAGGTCGGCGATCGCAGGTCTCACCGCGATGGTGGTGATGGCGGCCGGCTGCACGCAGGGCGCCGAGCGGCCGGCCTCCGACTACACGGAGGCCGGCGGTGAGGCGGCGGCCGAGCGGTGGGTGTCGCAGGAGTTCACCCCCAGCACGCTGAGCAAGGAGCAGCAGCTCGCGGAGATGGACTGGTTCATCAAGGCCGCGGCGCCGTACCGGGGGATGCAGATCAACGTGGTCTCCGAGACGATCACCACCCACGAGTACGAGTCGCGCCGGCTCGCGAAGGCGTTCACCGAGATCACCGGCATCCGCATCAAGCACGACCTGATCCAGGAAGGCGACGTCGTCGAGAAGCTGCAGACCCAGATCCAGGGTGAGCAGAACATCTACGACGCCTACGTCAACGACTCCGACCTGATCGGCACCCACTCGCGCGGCGACTACGTGGTGCCGCTGTCGGACTACATGGCCGGCGAGGGCAGGACCGTCACCTCCCCCACGCTCGACCTCGACGACTTCATCGGCATCAGCTTCACGACCGGCCCGGACAAGAAGATCTACCAGCTGCCCGACCAGCAGTTCGCCAACCTCTACTGGTTCCGCTACGACTGGTTCACCGACCCGGCGATCAAGAAGCAGTTCAAGGACGCCTACGGCTACGACCTGGGCGTCCCGGTCAACTGGGCGGCCTACGAGGACATCGCCGAGTTCTTCACCACCAAGGTCAACGGCAACGGCACGATCGACGGCCAGAAGGTCTACGGCCACATGGACTACGGCCGCAAGGACCCGTCGCTGGGCTGGCGCTTCACCGACGCGTGGCTGTCGATGGCGGGCAACGGCGACCCCGGCATCCCCAACGGCCTGCCGGTGGACGACTGGGGCATCCGGGTGGAGAACTGCCGCCCGGTCGGTTCCTCGGTCACCCGGGGCGGCGACACCAACGGCCCGGCCGCCGTCTACGCGCTCACCAAATACGTGGACTGGCTGAAGAAGTACGCGCCGCGCGAGGCGGCCGGCATGAACTTCAGCGAGGCGGGCCCGGTGCCGGCCCAGGGCAACGTCGCCCAGCAGATCTTCTGGTACACCTCGTTCACCGCCGACATGACCAAGCCGGGCCTGCCGGTGGTCAACGAGGACGGCACGCCGAAGTGGCGCATCGCGCCGAGCCCGCACGGGGCGTACTGGAAGGACGGCCACAAGCTGGGCTACCAGGACGCCGGCTCCTGGACGCTGCTCAAGAGCACCCCGCAGGACCGCCGCGCCGCGGCCTGGCTGTACGCGCAGTTCGTCACCTCGAAGACGGTGTCGCTGAAGAAGTCGATCGTCGGGCTGACCTTCATCCGCGAGTCGGACATCAAGAGCGACTACTTCGCCGACAACGCCGACAAGTACGGCGGCCTGATCGAGTTCTACGGCTCACCGGCCCGCGTGCAGTGGACGCCGACCGGCACGAACGTGCCCGACTACCCGAAGCTGGCGCAGCTGTGGTGGCAGAACGTGGCGACGGCGGTGACCGGCGAGACCACACCGCAGCAGTCGATGGACAACCTGGCCAAGCAGCAGGACGACATCATGGCCCGGCTGGAGCGGCTCTCGCGCGAGCGGGAGGGATACGGCGGCCAGTGCGCGCCCAAGCTGAACCCGGAGCAGCCGGCCCAGTACTGGTTCGACCAGCCCGGCGCGCCCGCGCCGAAGCTGGCCGACGAGCGGGGCAAGCCGGAGACCGTGGACTACGACAAGCTCATCGCGACGTGGAAGCAGGGGAACTAGCGAGGTTGGCGGCCAGCCAGTCGAAGGCCCGCTCCTGCATGGGCACGTCGAAGCTGTGCGGCACGTCGGCGAAGACGGCCTCGTACGCGCCGGGCGCGTCGCGGTAGCGCTCGGCGATGACGGCGTGCGCCCGCCTGATGCCCTGCTCGGGGAAGAGGCGGTCGCGCATGGCGTACTGGACCATGAGCGGCGCGGGCGCGCGGGCGGCCACCAGGTCGGGGTAGTCGCCGAGGCGCGGCAGTCCGGGCGGCCACAACATCCAGGTGTGCTTCTCGACGTGCCCGCCGAGCATGTCGCGGAAGGAGGAGGCCATCGCGGCGACCACGACCGCGCGCATCTCCGGGTCGAACGCGCCGAGCAGCGCGGCCCGCAGCCCGCCGCCCGACAGGCCGGCGCAGCCGACCTCGGTCACGTCGGGGCGCGAGCGCAGGTAGGCGGCCGCCGCGAGGTCCTCGCCCGCGACGACGCCGGTGAACGAGGTGCCGAGCGCGGCGCAGCGCTTGGCCACGACGTGCTCGTGGTCGCGGGCGGCCAGGTCGTAGCGGTCGGCCTCGCTCAGCCCGGCCGCCTCGGGCAGCTCCAGGGGGAAGCGGCGGCTGCCCCACACGAACACGTCGTGGGCCAGCACCGCGAAGCCGCGCCTGGCCAGCTCGTCGGCGAAGGCCCGGCCGCCGTAGAGCTCGTCGCGCAGGCGGCGGACCTCGGGGGCCGGTTCTTCGGGGCCGTCGGCGATCTTGTCCTTGCCCGCCCACTTCATGCCGGCGTGGCAGTGCAGCGCCACCACCCCCGGCAGCGGGCCTTCGGCCTTCGCAGGGCGCAGCAGGTACGCCCGCGTGCGCGGGCCGAAGCCCAACGACCAGGACAGCTCCTCGCCGTACAGGTCGCCCGAGTTCCAGGTGCGCTCGACGCGGACGTCGTCCGCCGTGAGGTCGAGCACGCCGATGGCGTCGCGGGCCGCCGCGCGCAGCTCGGGCCCCGGCAGCGCCGGGTAGAGCCCGCGCTGCGCGGCGGCGATGGGGGCCAGCTCAGAGAACACGAGGTGCCTCGCCGATGCGGGCCGGCCCAGCGAAATCCCTGCGGGCCGGCTCAGAGAACACGGGTGCCCTCGTCCCCGAGCAGGACCGGGGCGCCGGTCCTGGCGGAGACGTTGGCGGCGTGGCCGGTCAGCACGCTGCGGATGCCGTCGCGGTAGCCGGCCTGCCGGGCCAGTGGGTCGTCGCCCGGACCGCGGAAGACGTCGTTCAGCAGCAGGCGGTCGCCGCCGCCGTGGCCGCCCGCGCCGTTCTCGATCGGGATCTCCTCCGGCGGCCCCCAGTGCGGGCGCAGCAGCAGCCGCTCGGACGAGCCGGTGGCGTGCTCCTTGGAGGCGGCGCTCGGGTCGATGGCGGCGTGCACGGGCGTCCACTCCCGCTCCACCACGTCCAGCTCCAGCCGGCCCGCCGTGCCGTTGAAGGCCACCCGGTAGCCCTCCCACGGCGCGTGGGCGTGCAGCGAGTACGTCATGACGGCCCGGTTGGTGTAGCGGACCATGACCGACATGTTGTCGTCGATCGTGATGCCCTCGCCGAAGACGTCCTGGTCGCGCAGGTAGCCGTCCTCGTGCTCGGCGTCGAGGTAGAGCCGCTTGAGCCGCTCGTCGGCGGAGATGTCGAGCAGGAACGGGTCGCTGCCCAGCCCCGGCGCCCCGTGGGCGCGCTCGGGCCGCTCGCCGAGCCCGCGCTTCCCGGCGTTCTCGGCGCCGTAGAAGCGCAGCCCGGTCTGCGCGAAGACCATCTCGGGCGCCGCGCCCAGCCACCAGTTGACCAGGTCGAAGTGGTGGGTGGACTTGTGCACCAGCAGGCCGCCCGAGTTGACCCTGTCGCGGTGCCAGCGGCGGAAGTAGTCGGCGCCGTGGATGGTGTCCAGCGTCCACTCGAAGTGCACCGACGTGACCTCGCCGATCGCGCCCCGCTGCAGCAGGCGGCGCACCGCGGAGTTGCGCGGCGAGTAGCGGTAGTTGAAGGTCACGATCAGCTTGCCGCTGCTGCGCTCGGCGGCCGCGGCGATGGCCGCGCAGCCGTCGGCGTCGATGGTGAGCGGCTTCTCCACGATGACGTCACGTCCCGCGTCGAGCGCCGCGCACACGTACGTCGCGTGCGCGGCGTCGACGGTGGTGACGATGACCGCGTCGGCGAGCTCTAGCACCTTGCCGAACTCATCGGGGGCGAAGCACGGCACCTGCTGACCGATCCGCTCGACGTAGTAGTCCATGCGGGTCCGGTTGGTGTCGCACAGGGCGACGATGGTGCCGGCGTCGCGCCACTCCCCGAGCAGCGCGTCGACGTACATCTGCGCGCGGTGCCCGAGCCCGACGAACGCGTACTTCATGACTCTCCTTAGCCGGCGATGGAGGCGTTGGCCTCCGTGATGAACTTCTGCGCGGCGTCATCGGGGGTCATGCGGCCGAACATGACCTCCTCCGAGTAGCGCGTCAGGATGTCCTCCATGGCGCTCGCGCCCTTCGGCGGAGCGGCGGGCGGGTCGGTCAGCTCGCCCTTGGCCTCGTCGAGGAAGGCCAGCGTCTTCTTGTCGGCGTCGGGCAGCTTGTCCTTGACCGCCGCCAGCACCTTCGAGCTGGCCGGCAGGCCGCGGTCGCTGAGGATGATCGCGCCGGCCTCGGGGTCGTTGACCATGAAGTCGATGAACTTGGCGGCCTCGGCGGCGTGCTCGGACTTGGAGGAGGCGGCGTAGAACATGGCGGGCTGCAGGAACATGCCGCCGGTCGTCGCGCCCTCCATCTTCGGCATCCGCAGCAGCTCCAGCTCCTGGCCGGACGCCTTCGCCGCCGCGCCGAGCTGGTTGCTCCACCACATGCCCATCGCGCCGGTGTTGGTGCCGAGCAGCGACTGGTCGATGCTGGTGGCGCCGATCTCGGAGCTCTTGGCCGCCTCGGGCGCGCCCTTCGTGGAGATCAGGTCCTGCATGATCTTCCACCAGTCCTTGATGGTCTGGGGCGACAGACCGAGCTTGTTGCCCTGGTAGAAGGGCTCACCCTTCTGCGCGGCGTAGATCTGCAGGTACGCGGGGTTCCAACTCAGCTGCGTACCGGTGATCTTGCCGCCGCTGCCCGAGGTGATCTTGGCGGACAGGTCGACGTAGTCCTGCCAGGTCCAGTTGGTGTCGTCGGGCATCTCGGCCTTGGCCTCCTTGACCAGGCCGGGGTTGACCAGGAGGGAGAAGGCGTTCACCCCGGTGGGGATGGCGAACTGCTTGCCGTCGATCGCGCCGGTGGCCAGCACCTTGCCGTCGATGTCGGCGGTGTTGACCTTGCTGGCGAGGTCGGCGAGCGTGCCGCGGTCGGCGTACTCGCGCAGGCCGCGGATCTCCAGGCTGATGACGTCGGGGGCGTCGCTGCCGGCGACCTTGGTGGACAGCGTCTCGTAGTAGGAGGCCCAGTCGGAGAACTCGCCCTCGACGTCAATGTTCGGGTTCTTGGCCTCGAACTTCTTGATCGCCTCTTCGGTCATCTTCTGCCGCGCGTCACTGCCCCAGTAGGAGAAGCGCAGCTTGACCTTGCCATCGGCGGCCTCGTCGCCGCTTCCGCTGCCGCAGGCCGCGGTGACCGCCAGCACAGCTGTGGCGAGCAGCGCCGCCGACCACATCTTCTTGCCAGAGCTCACGGCTCTACCTCCTATGGGTGTTCGCTGTCGGGGGGTGGAGGAACTACTTCAGTCCCGTGGTGGCGACACCACGGATCAGGTATTTCTGGCCTGCCAGGAAGAACCCGAAGATAGGACCGAGGGCGATGATCGACATGGCGAACATCGGGCCCCACGACGAGTCGCTACTGGCGTCCAGGAACGTGCGCAACGCTACCGGTACGGTGAAGTTGTCGGGGTTGTTGAGATACAAGAGTTGACTGAGGAAATCGTTCCATGTCCAGATGAAGGTGAAGATCGCCGTCGTGGCCAGCGCGGGCATGCAGAGCGGCATGACGACCCTGATGAAGATGCGCCAATAGCCGGCTCCGTCGATCTCCGCCGCCTCGTCCAGCTCCCTCGGCAGCGTGCGGATGAACTGCACCATCAGGAAGATGAAGAACGCGTCGGTGGCCAGCACCTTCGGCATGATCAGCGGCCAGATCGTGTTGATCATGTCGAGCTTCGAGAACATGATGTACTGCGGCACGATCGTCACGTGCGCCGGCAGCATGATCGTGCCCAGCATGAGCGCGAACCAGAGCTTCTTCAGCGGGAAGTTCAGCCGGGCGAAGGCGTAGGCGGCCAGCGAGCAGGCCACGAGGTTCGCCACCACCGACAGCACGGTGACCACCGCGGAGTTCCACAGGTAATAGCCGAAGGGGTGCTTGAGCGCGTACCAGCCCTCGGTGTAGTTCTCCAGCGTGACCGTGCTCGGCCACAGGCCGGGCTCCCGGAAGATCAGCTCCTCCGGCTTGAGCGAGCTGGAGATCATCCAGAACAGCGGATAGAGCATGATCAGGCCGAAGCCGATCAGCAGGATGTGCTTGACGACCGGCCCGCCGCGGAAGGGGCGGAACAGGACCGGGGTCGGCCTACTTGGTGTCGCCATAGAAGACCCAATACTTGGAAGCGAGGAAGTTCACCCCGGTCAGCCCGGCGATGATCAGCAGCAGGACCCAGGCCATCGCGGCGGCGTAGCCCATGTCGTAGTTCTTGAAGCCGTTGAGGTAGAGGTAGAGCGTGTAGAACAGGGTGGAGTCGGCGGGGCCGCCCCTGCCGCCGCTGACGATGAACGCCTGCGTGAACGACTGGAACGACTTGATGAGCTCCAGCACCAGGTTGAAGAAGATGATGGGCGTCAGCAGCGGCACCGTGATCGACCTGAACTGGCGCAGCGGCCCGGCGCCGTCCACGGCGGCGGCCTCGTAGTAGCTGCTCGGGATCTGCCGCAGACCGGCCAGGAAGATGATCATCGGGGCGCCGAAGGTCCACACGTGCAGGAGGATCAGCGTCGACAGCGCCGTGTCCGGGTCTCCCACCCAGCCGGGGCCCTCGATGCCGAAGATCGCGAGCACCGCGTTCACCAGGCCGTCGGCGCCGAACACCTTGCGCCACAGGATCGCGATCGCGACGCTGCCGCCGAGCAGCGAGGGCAGGTAGAAGATCGAGCGGTAGATCGACAGGCCGCGCAGGCCGCGGTCGAGCACGAGGGCCAGCGCGAGGGCGAAGGCCAGTTGCAGCGGGACCGAGACGACCACGTAGATGGTGGTCACCTTCAGTGAGTTCAGGAACCTCGGGTCCTGCGTGAACATCTTGGCGTAGTTGTCGAACCCGACCCACTTGGCCTCTTCGAGGAGGTTGTAGTCGGTGAACGACAGATACAGGGAGGCGAGGATCGGGCCGACCGTGATGACGAGCAGGCCGGCGAACCAGGGGGCCAGGAAGAGGTAGGCGGCCCGTGCCTCCCGACGGGACCGTTTCGTGGAGCGGTGTCCACCGCGAGGGGCATCAGGCGCCGCCCGCCGGGGTTTCACCGCCACCGAAACTTCAGTCATCACGGACCTTCCGGCGAGTAGTGAACGGATAGCGCTTTCCTATAGCTGGCAGGAAAGTTACGTCAACCCTTTGCAGGCGTTACATAGCCGTTACCGATATATCTTTTCGGCGTTTCTGCAGGTAGCACGCTTGTCCATCGCAGAAGTCTGACGAATTTCGTTACGGTTTAGTACAACCGTTTGCAGACCCCATGTCACCGGGGAGCCGCGGTGGAGTCCCTGATCACGAGCCGGGTCTCCAGCGAGGTCGTGGCGCTCACCTCCTGGATGAGCAGATCGACCGCGAGCCGCCCGGCCGCGGCCGTCGGCATGGCCACCGTGGTGAGCTTCGGCCGGTTGAGCCGCCCCGGCACGATATCGTCAATCCCCACCACGCTGACGTCCTGCGGCACGGACAGCCCGAGGTCGCCGAGGCCCTCGATGAGCCCGATGGCCACCAGGTCGTTGTAGGCCAGCACGCCGGTCACGCCCGAGTCGCGCACCCGCGCCGCCGCCGCGAACCCGCCGCGCTCGGTGGGCGCGTTGGGCCCGACGACGATCAGCTCGACGTCCGGCACCTGCTCGGCCGCCGTACGGATCTCCGCGCTCGTCCACGAACCCGCGGGGCCCGACACCAGCGCGATCCTGCGGTGCCCGAGCCCGGCGAGATGCTCGACCGCCAGCCTGGCGCCGTGGCCGACGTCCATGAGCACGGTGGCCGCGCCGCGCAGCCGCCGGTTGATCACCACGAACGGCACCCGCTCGGCCAAGCGTTCGAGCGCCTTGTTCGACGAGCGCGGGCTGCACAGCACCACGCCGTCCACCTGCTTGGAGAACGCCTGAACCAGCTCCTCCTCCACGGCCGGCTCCTCGTCGGTGTCGGCCACGAACAGGTGGTAGTCGCGCTGCCTGGCCGCCGCGTGCGCGGCCTTGATCAGCGGAGGGAAGAACGGGTTGGCGATGTCGGCCACGATCAGCCCGAGGTTGTGCGTACGCCCGGTCGTCAGCGCCCTGGCCGCCCGGTTGGGCCGGTAGCCCAGCTCCTCGGCCACCGTCAGCACCCTGGTGCGGGTGGCCGCGTTGACCATGTGCGGCGCGGAGAACGTCCGGGAGACCGTCGACACGTGGACGCCGGACGCCCGGGCCACATCGCGAATCGTCACTGTCACAGTCGCCCACCCTAACGCAACCGCTTGCAGGGCCCGCTAGACCGGTGAAAGCGCTTGCCACGCGGCTGGTACGGGAACGCCCGAAGGAATCCCCAGCTAGACGCCCGGTGACGAAATCCCCTCTTGACGCCTCACCCTTCCTGACACAAAGGTTTAGTGCAACTGTTTGCAGTCTTGAAGGAGCCCCACACGGTGAGCAGAGTCCTCGTCACCGGAAGCGCAGGACGCCTCGGCCGCAGCGTGGTCACCACGCTCGCGGCGGCCGGGCACGAGGTCATCGGGGTCGACAGGATCCCAGGGACACCAGAGGAGGCAGCCGCCACGTTACCGGCCGACCTCACCGACACGGGAGAGGCGTTCGAGGTGATGGCGCGGTTCCGTCCCGAGACGGTGATCCACCTGGCCGCCATCGCCACGCCGTTCAGCCATCCCGAGTCGGTGATCTTCAAGGTCAACACGCAGCTCGCGTTCAACGTGTGCGAGGCGTCGGTGGCCCTCGGCGTGGCCGGCGTGGTGGTGGCCAGCAGCCCCACCGTCATGGGGTACGGCGCCCCTGGCGGCTGGGCGCCCCGCTACCTCCCCATCGACGAGGAGCACCCGGTCCTGCCCTGGAACGCCTACAACCTGTCGAAGGTGACCGCCGAGCAGACGATGAAGGCGTTCGCGGCGGCCGGCACGACCAAGCTGGCCGCCGTGCGCCCGTGCTTCGTGATCCCGCCCGAGGAGTGGGCGGGAGCGCCCACGCAGTCCGGCCACACCGTACGCGAGCGGCTCGACCGGCCCGAGCTGGGCGGGGTGTCGCTGTTCAACTACATCGACTCCCGCGACGCCGCCGAGATGATCACCGTGCTCGCCGAGGCGCTGCCCGAGCTGCCGAACGGCGAGGTGTTCTTCGCCGGCGCCGCCGACGCGCTGGCCAGGAAGCCGCTGGCCGACCTGCTCCCCCAGGTGGTGCCCGGCACCGAGGGCTTCGCCGACGGGCTCACCGGCACCACCCCCGCCTTCTCGACCGCCAAGGCAGAGCGCCTGCTCGGCTGGCAGCCCAAGCGCAGCTGGCGTACCGAACTCAAGGATGAGACCTGATGAAACTCAGCGGTGTGCTGTTCTTCCCCGTGACCCCCTTCGACGCCGGCGGCGCGCTGGCCGAGGACGTGCTGGCCGAGCACGTGCGCAAGGGCATGGAGCACGGCCCCGGCGGCGTGTTCGCGGCCTGCGGCACCGGCGAGTTCTCCGCGCTGTCGGAGGACGAGCACGCCCGGGTGGTGCGGGTGAGCACCGAGGTCGTGGCGGGCCGCGCGCCGGTGTTCGCGGGCGCGGGCGGGCCGATCGGCGCGGCGCTGAACCAGGCGCGGGCCGCTCGTGACGCGGGCGCGGACGGGCTGCTGCTCATGCCGCCCTACCTGGCGCAGGGCCCGGGGCACGGCTTCGAGGCGTACGTGCGGGCCGTGGCCGAGGTGCTGCCGGTGATCATCTACCAGCGCGGCTCGGTCGTGCTCGAACCCGAGACCGTGGTCAGGCTGGCGGAGATCCCCGGCGTGATCGGGCTCAAGGACGGCGTCGGCGACATCGACCGCATGCAGCGCATCGTGCTCGCGGTCCGCGAGAGCCACCCCGGCTTCCTGTTCTTCAACGGGCTGCCGACGGCCGAGCTGACCATGCCCGCCTACCGGGGCATCGGCGTGCACCTGTACTCCAGCGCGGTGTTCGCGTTCGCGCCGGAGATCGCGCTGGCGTACCTGAACGGCGACGAGCGGCTGCTCACCGCGTTCTACGCGCCGCTCGTCCGGCTGCGCGGCAAGGTGCCCGGCTATCCCGTGTCGCTGGTCAAGGCCGGCGTACGGCTGCGCGGCCTCGACGTCGGCCGCGTACGCCCGCCGCTGGTCGACGTGACCGACGAGCACCTCGCCGAGCTGGCCGAGCTGATCAAGATCGGGCTGGACCGGGTGGCGTCATGACGATCGCGGAGCTGCGTACCGAGCTGCGCACGGCTCCCCTGCCCCGCCCCTGGGGCGCGGACGTGCCGTACAACCATGTGATCCTCACCCACGTGACGCTCAAGGACGGGCGCACCGGCACCGGGTTCTCATGGACGCCGCAGATCGGCGCGCACGCCGTCAAGGCGCTGCTCGACCACGACATCCGGGAGGCGCTGATCGGCGCGCCCGCCCACCCCGAGGTGGTGTGGGACCTGCTCTGGCGGCGCCTGCGCGAGGCCGGGCCCGGCGGGATCACCACGATCGCGCTGGCCGGCGTGGACCTCGCGCTGTGGGACCTGCGCTGCGGCGACGCGGCGCTGCCCGACGTGCTCGGGCGGCGGCGCGACGAGGTGCCGGTCTACGGCAGCGGCGTCAACCTGCACTACCCGATGGAGGAGCTGGTCGAGCAGGCCAGGCGCTGGGTGGCGGCCGGCTTCCGCGGCGTCAAGATCAAGGTGGGCCGCCCCGACCTGGCCGAGGACGTCGCCAGGGTCGCCGCCGTCCGCGAGGTGATCGGCCCCGACCGGCTGCTGATGATCGACGCCAACCAGCGCTGGGACCTGCACAGGGCCCGGCGCGCGATGGCCGCGCTGCGCGAGTTCGGCCCGCACTGGATCGAGGAGCCGTTGCCCGCCGACGACGTGGCCGCCCACGTGGAGCTGCGCCGCTCGATCGACGTGCCGATCGCCGTGGGTGAGAACGTCTACACCACCTACGGCTTCCGCGACCTGCTGGCCGCCGGGGCGTGCGACGTGGTGCAGCCGAACGTGGTGCGGGTCGGCGGCATCACGCCGTTCCTGCGGATCGCGGAGCTGGCGCGCACCTACGACGTGCCGGTCTATCCGCACCTGCTGAGCGAGGTGTCGGGGCAGCTCGCGCTCTCGCTGCCGCTGCCGGTCATGGTGGAGGACGTCGAGGACGCCTCCTTCGCCCGGCTCGGGCTGCTGGCGGAGCCGTACCCGGTGGCGGTGTCGGACGGCGTGCTGCGCGCCGGCGGGCACGCCGGGCTCGGGCTGAGGTGGTCGTGATGGCGCCGGCCAAGGTCGTCCTCGCGGGAGCCAACGGGCACGGCCGCCACCACCTCGGCATCCTGCGCGACCTGACCGCGCGCGGGCTGGTCGAGCTGGCGGGCGTGTGCGACCTGCGGCCCGCCGAGGTGGACTTCTGCACCCCGCTCCAGTCGCCCGACCTGGGCGAGCTGATCGCCAAGACCGGCGCGGAGTTCACGATCATCTGCACGCCCATCAACACCCACGCCGACCTCGCGATCACGGCGCTGCGCGGCGGCTCGCACGTGCTGCTGGAGAAGCCGCCCGCGCCGAGCATCGAGGAGCAGCGCAGGATCGCCGAGGTCGTCGCCGAGACCGGGCTGGCCTGCCAGGTCGGCTTCCAGTCGCTCGGCTCGGCCGCCGTGCCCGCCCTGCGGCGGCTGATCGCGGGCGGCTCGCTCGGCCGGGTACGCGGCATCGGCGGGTCCGGCGCGTGGGAGCGGCCTTCCGCGTACTTCACCCGCGCCCCCTGGTCGGGGCGGCGCCGGCTGAACGGCGTGGACGTGATGGACGGCGCGCTGACCAACCCGTTCGCGCACGCCACCGCCACCGCGCTGGCCCTCGTGGACGCCCCCATCGCCGCGATCGAGACCGAGCTCTACCACGCCCACCCCATCGAGTCCGACGACACCTCCTGCGTACGGATCCGGCTGGAGGACGGGCTCGTGATCACCATCGCGGTCACGCTGTGCGCGCCCGAGTCGGTGCCGCGGCACGAGCCTTACCTGGTGGTGCACGGTGACCGGGGGCGGGCGACGCTGACGTACACCAACGACCGGCTCAAGGTGGAGCTGGCCGACGGCTCGGTCACCACGACCGTGCACGGCCGCGCGGGGCTGCTGGAGAACCTCATCGACCACGTCCGCACCGGCGCCGAGCTGCTGGCGCCGCTGGCCGTGACCGAGCGGTTCACCCAAGTGGTGGACGCGATCAGGCTCTCGCCCGAGCCGGTGCCGATCCCCGAGCGGCACCAGCTCGTCCTCAGGGACGCCGACGGCGAGGTGGCCGGCCGGGTCCTGCCCGGCGTGGTCGAGCTGACCCGGCGCAGCGCCGACGAGCTGGCGCTCTACTCCGAGCTGGACGCGCCGTGGACGCGGGTGGCGCTGCTGGTGCCGGGCGCCGAGGTGGCCGCCTACGACTGGCGTCCCGACCTGCCCGCCACCGACTCGCCGCGCCCCTACCTGCACGACGTCCGTACGCTCGGCGGCGTGGAGGTCACCCAGGTCAGGCCCGACGACCACGTGCACCACCTGGGGGCCGGAGTCGCGATCTCCGACCTCGGCGGGGCCAACTTCTGGGGCGGGCGCACGTATGTCAGGGACCAGGGGCCGACCTGGCTGGACAATCACGGCACCCAGCGGCACCTGGCCTTCACCCGGCTCGACGACGGCGGCTTCACCGAGCTGCTGGAGTGGGCGGGTCCCGGCGGGCCGCTGGTCCGAGAGGAGCGCACGGTGGCCGCCCGGCCGCTGGGCGAGGCGTGGGCGCTGGACTTCGCGTTCACGCTCACCAACCTCACCGGGGCGCCGTTGACGATCGAGAGCTCGGCCACCAAGGGCCGGGCCGGCGCCGGGTACGGCGGCTTCTTCTGGCGGGCGCCCGGCACCTCCGTGGACCGGGTCACGCTGCCCGGCGACGAGCAGGCCGTGCACGGCAGCCGGCAGCCGTGGGTGGCCATGTCGGGCACCACGCCCGACGGACGCGGCTGGACGCTGGTCTTCGTGCAGGCCGACGGGGACCCGTGGTTCGTCCGGGTGGCGGATTATCCGGGGGTGGGTCAGGCGCTGGCCTGGGACACGCCGCTGACCTTCGAGCACACGCTGTCGCGGCGGGTGGTCACGGTCGTGGCGGACGGCCGGCTGACAGCGGGCGAGGCTGGGGAGCTGGCGTCCGCCGTCACCTTCTGACGACCACCTCAGGGCTCCGGCGGCACCTCGCCGGAGCCCACCACCCGGCACCCCCGCCTCAGCGGCCGAGGCCGGCCGGCTCGGCTGCTTGGGGAGGTCGTCGGGGGTGATGTCGGGGAGCGGGTGGGCCCGCCTCAGCGGCCGAGGCCGGCCGGCTCGGCTGCCCTGCCGCCTCAGCGAGGGCCGCCGCCTTGGGCGGCCCCCGCCTCATCCGGCTCCCCCGCCCCGCCTGACGGGGTTTTGCCGGAGGTGTGGCGAAGGAGGCGGAGGGCGCCGCGGGACAGGGCCGTCAGGATGTCGGCGGCCTCGTCGAGGTCGGGGTAGCGGCCCTCCAGATGGCCCATGGCCAGGGCGTTGGTGGCCGCGTTGATGCCCTCGGCGATCATCTCAAGCCGCCGCCTGTCGCGTTCGTCGTCGGCGGTGTAGCCGAGCGCGGCCAGGTCGGCGGCGTGATGGTCGCGGTAGGCGGCCGCCGTCTCGCGGGCGAAGTCGCGCAGCGATGACGAGGGGTCGTGGCGGGCCCGTAGCTGGATGCGCAGCAGCTCGGGATGGCGGCAGATGGCCTCGAGCGGGATGCGGAACGTCTCGCGGTGACGTTCGAGATCGCCGGGAGCCTCGCGGGCCCTGCGGCGGGCCTCGCGCATGGAGGCGCGCAACCGCTCGCCACCCTCTTCCGCCAGCACCCTGAGCAACTCCTGCATGTCCTTGAAGTGCACGTAGAAGCTGGACTGCGCGATGCCGGCGGCCTTGGCGACCTTGACCGTGGTCAGGCCCGCCTCGCCCTCCTCGTCGAGGATGGTCAAGGCGGCGCGGATGAGCTTGCGCCTGGTCAGGTCTTTGGCCTCGCTCCTGGTGAGCGGCGTGCTCGTCATCGATCCCCTCCCTCCAGTAACGATTGTCTCGCGGGTCTTGTGCGGAATTTCACCGATAGTACTATCGGTGAAATTGCTCTCGGGGGATCAGCCGGGAGGAGGCGTGGATGAGACGCTGGAGGACGCCGGCCGCACTGCTGCTGGCCGCGACGCTGCTCATGGCCTGCAGCGGGCAACGACCGGTCGCAGAAGGACCACCCGGAGGGGAGCCCGCCGCGACCGGGCCGACCCAGGGCGGACGCCTGGTCTACGCACTCAGCGCCGACGCCAACGGGTTCAACCCGGTCACCGACCAGTTCGCGGCGCAGAGCTACAGCATGGTCGGCACCATCATCGAGCCGCTGGTGAGCGTGGCCGAGGACGGCGACTGGAAGCCGTACCTGGCCGAGTCGGTCACGCCGAACAAGACGTACGACGAGTGGACGATCAAGGTGAGATCGGGCATCTCGTTCTCCGACGGCATGTCGCTGACCGGTGACATCGTCAAGGCCAACCTGGAGGCGCAGAAGGCGTCCCCGCTGACGGCCGCGGTGTTCGTGCCGATCACGTCGTTCGAGCTGGCCGACCCCATGACCGTCAAGGTCGTGCTGAACCAGCCCTGGGTGGCCTTCCCCTACTACCTGTCCACCCAGACCGGCATGATGGTCCCGCCCGCCTCGCTCAGCGACCCCAAGGCGGCCAGCCTCAAACCGGTGGGCACCGGGCCGTTCATCTTCAAGGAGTACGTCCCCGACAACCGCATGGTCGTCACCCGCAACCCCCGCTACTGGCGGCAGGGCCTGCCGTACCTCGACGAGATCGAGTTCCGCGTCCTGCCCGACACGCAGACCCGCGCCCAGACCCTCGAAGCGGGCGGCGTGGACGCCATGGGCACCTCACGCGACGAGGACCTCACCAAGTTCGGCGCCATGAAGGACACCTACACCGTGCACCGGGCGGAGGGCATGGCGGTGGCCGAGTACATGTTCCTGCTCAACACCGCCGTCGCGCCGCTCGACGACGTACGGGTGCGCAGGGCACTGGCCCACGCCACCGACCGCGAGACCGTCATCTCCACCCTGCGCGGCGGCCTGACCCAGCCCGCCGACGGCCCCTGGTCGAAGGACTCCAAGTGGTACACCGAGGGCGGCTACCCCGGCTACGACCCCGCCAAGGCCGCCGCCCTGGTCAAGGAGGTCGAGGCGGAGAAGGGCCCGATCCGCTTCGAGCTGATCTCCACCCCCGACCCCAACACCATGCAGGGCGTCGAGCTGGCCCAGGACATGTGGCGCAAGGCCGGCATCGACGTCACGATCAAGCAGGCCGACCAGGCCGACCTGATCAACCGGGCCATCACCGGCAACTTCGCGGCCACCGTCTGGACCCAGTTCTCCTCGCAGGACCCCGACGGCGAGTACATCTGGATGCACCAGGGCTACGCCAAGCCCGTCGGCCAGGTCTCGCTCAACATGACCAGGCTCAAGGACGACGAGCTGAGCGCCGCCTTCGACCGGGGCAGGGCCGTCGCCGACGAGGCCGTGCGCAAGCAGGCGTACGCCACCGTCCAGGAACGCCTGCGCGAGCTGGTGCCGTACGTGTTCATCGACCACCTCCACACCGGCGCCATCGTGGCGCGGAACAAGGTGCGCGGCATCGGCGAGCACCTGCTGCCCGACGGTGAGAAGGGCCTGCCGCTGACCGGCTCGCCCATCCCGTACCACCCGTTCGGCCAGCTCTGGGTCAGCGAGCGGTGATCGTCCTCCACCGGCTGGTCCGGCTCGCGGTGGTGCTGGTCGTGGTGACCTTCCTGTCGTTCGTGCTGCTCAACCTGCTGCCCGGCGACCCGGTCACGCAGATCCTGGGCCTGTCGGCGACCGAGGAGGCCCGCGCCCAGCTCCGCCAGGAGCTCGGGCTCGACCAGCCGCTGCTGGTGCGCTACGCCGACTGGCTGGGCGGGCTCGCCACCGGCGACTTCGGCACCTCGTACATCACCAGGATGCCCGTCGCCGCCGAGCTGGCCGAGCGGCTGCCCGTCACGCTGGAGCTGCTCGTCGCCGCGCAGCTCATCGCGCTCGGCCTCGCCATCCCCGTCGGCGTGGCCGCCGCCCGCCGCGCCGGCCGCGCCCTCGACCAGGCGCTCACCGCGCTCAGCTTCGCGCTGCTGTCCACGCCCGTGTTCGTGCTCGGGGTGCTGCTGATCCTGCTCTTCGCGGTCACCTGGCAGGTGCTGCCGGCGACCGGGTGGACGCCGATCTCGCTCGACCTCGGGTGGAACCTCACCTCCGTGATCCTGCCCGCGGTGACGCTCGGCTGCGGGCAGCTGGCCGTGTACGCGCGGCTGCTGCGTACGGACCTGATCGCCACCCTCCAGGAGGACTACATCACGCTCGCACGGGCCCGCGGCCTGTCGCCGCGGCGCATCCTGTGGCGGCACGCGCTGCGCCCCTCCGCGATCACCCTCATCACCGCCGTCGGGCTCAACCTGGGCGCGCTCATCGGCGGCACGGTGATCATCGAGACCCTGTTCGGTCTGCCCGGCGTCGGGCGGCTCATCGTCGACTCCATCTTTTCCCGCGACTACCTGACGGTTCAGGGAGGCGTCGTGCTGATCTCGGTCGGCTACGTGGTCGTCAACTTCGCGGTGGACCTGGTGTACGCCGCCGTCGACCCCAGGATCCGGCGTGCGTAGGCGGCTCGGTCGGGGGCTCGGTCGGGGGCTCGGTCGGGGGCTCGGTCGGGGGCTCGGTGGGCGGCTCGGGCCCGCCTTCTGGCTGGCGGCCTGCTGGATCGGGCTCGTGCTGCTCGCCGCCGTGCTCGCCGACCTGCTGCCGCTCGCCCGCTACGACGAGACGCTGGCCGGGCCGCCGCAGTCGGGGCCCAGCGCGGCGCACCCGTTCGGCACCGACGGGCTCGGCCGCGACGTGCTCAGCAGGGTCGTGTACGGCGCCCGCGTCTCGCTCGGCGTGGGCGTCGGCGCCGTTCTGCTCGGCCTCGGCATCGGCGCGCCGCTCGGCATCCTGGCCGGCTACCGCCGCAAGGCCGCCGACGCGGTCATCATGGCCGTCAACGACGTGGCGCAGGCGTTCCCCGCCCTGGTGTTCGCGCTGGCCGTGGTCGCCTTCGCCGGGGCGAGCCTGCGGAACGTGCTCATCGTGCTCGGCGTGCTGGGCATCCCCTCGTGGGTGCGGCTCATCAGGGGGGCCACGCTGACGTTCGCGGAGCGGGAGTTCGTGCTGGCCGCGCGCGTCCTCGGCACCCGCGACCGGCGCATCCTGTGGCGGGAGATCGTGCCGAACGTGGCCGTGCCCGCCGCCTCGTACGCGTTCATCGGCATGGCCGTGGTCGTCGTCGCCGAAGGCAGCCTCGCCTTCCTCGGCCTGTCCGTCCAGGCGCCCACGCCCACCTGGGGCGGGCTCATCAACGAGGGCCGCACGCTGATGGAGACCGCGCCGCACGTGGTGCTGGCTCCCTCGGTGGTGATGTTCCTGACCGTGCTCTCGTTCAACCTGGTCGGGGACCGGTTGCGGTCGCTGACGGACGTCCGCGAGAGCGGCCTGGAGCCGGTGCGCCAGGCTCCCGAGATCGCCGCCCCCGCCCCCATCGCTCCCGTGGGTGACGCGCTGCTCCAGGTCGAGGGGCTGCGCACCCACCTCGTCACCCCGCGCGGCCTCGTCAAGGCCGTGGACGGCGTCTCCTTCGCCCTCGACCGTGGCAGGACCCTCGCCATCGTCGGCGAATCGGGGTCGGGCAAGTCCATGCTGATCCGGTCCATCCTCGGCCTGCTGCCGGGCACCGCCGTACGCGGCGGCCACGTCCTGCTGTCCGGCGACGACCTCACCGCGTACGGGCCCGCCGAGATGCGCTCCGTGCTCGGGTTGCGGCTCGGCACCGTGTTCCAGGACCCCATGACCGCGCTCAACCCCGTCCGCACGATCGGCACCCAGGTCACCGAGCCGCTCCGGGTGCACCTGCGGATGAGCCGGCGCGAGGCCCGCGACGAGGCCGTCCGCCTGCTCGCCTCCGTCGGTATCCCCGACCCCGCCCGCATGCTGCGCCGCTACCCGCATCAGCTCTCGGGCGGGATGCGGCAGCGGGTCACGATCGCGATGGCGCTGTCGTGCCGGCCCGACGTGCTGTTCGCCGACGAGCCCACCACCGCGCTCGACGTCACCATCCAGGACCAGGTGCTGCGGCTGCTGCACCGGCTGCGCGAGGAGCGGGACATGGCGGTGGTGCTGGTCAGCCACGACCTGTCCGTCGTCGCCCAGTGGGCCGACGAGGTCATCGTCATGTACGCGGGGCGGGTCGTCGAGCGCGGGCCCGCCGCCGAGGTGTTCGCGCGGCCCCGCATGCCGTACACCGAAGCCCTCCTCCAGGCCGCGCCCCGCCTGACGGACCCCGTCCACCACCGCCTCCGCGTCATCCCCGGCCGCCCACCCGATCTGGTCGACCTGCCACAGGGCTGCGCCTTCCGCGCCCGCTGCCCGTACGCAACCCCCCGCTGCGCCGAGGACGCACCCCCACTCCTCACCGACCACCCCCACACCTACGCCTGCTGGCACCCCCGCCCCACCCAGAACCCCGCAACGACCACCGCGACCGGGGAAGGGGCCGCCGCCCCTTCCCCCTCCGAAAACGGTGAGCGGGCCGCAGCCGCCCCTCCCCCTACGAGGGTCGGCTCCCCCTCCTCCGCAGAAAGAGGTGAGCAAAGTGGCCGGTAGCGGAAACGCGCACCTCCGCCCCCGTAACGACGTGTTGCTCCCCCTTCCTCCCGAAAAGAGGCGAGCCCCCGATGGCCGGTAGCGGAAACGCGCACCTTCGAGCCCGTGACGACGTGTTGTTGCGGGTGGAGGATTTGGTGGTGGAGTTTCCCGCCGGCCGAGGTCGCACTGTGCGCGCGGTCTCCGGGGTGAGCTTCGACCTGGCGCGCGGCGAGACCCTGGGCATCGTGGGCGAGTCGGGCTGCGGCAAGTCCAGCGCCGCCCGCGCGCTCGTCCAGCTCCCGCCGCCGCGCTCGGGCTCCGTACGGCTCGACGGGGTGGAGCTGACCGAGCTGCGCGGCGAGGCCCTGCGCAGGACCCGCAGGCGCCTCCAGATGATCTTCCAGGACCCGATCTCCTCGCTCAACCCGCGCCGCCGCGTCCGCGACATCGTCGGCGAGGGCCCCCGCGTCTGGAACCTGCCGGGCGACCGCGTGGACGAGGTGCTGGAAGCCGTCGGCCTGGACCCGGAGACGGCGGCGGTCCGCAGGCCGCACGAGTTCTCCGGCGGGCAGTGCCAGCGCGTCTCGATCGCCAGGGCGCTCGTCCTCGACCCCGAGGTGGTGATCTGCGACGAGCCGGTGTCGGCGCTCGACGTCTCCGTGCAGGCGCAGATCCTGGGACTCCTGGAGGATCTCAAGGAGCGTTTCCGGCTCACGCTCGTCTTCATCGCCCACGACCTGGCCGTGGTGAAGAACGTCAGCGACCGGATCCTGGTGATGTACCTGGGCAAGGTGTGCGAGCTGGCGCCCAGCGCCGACCTGATCGGCCGCCCGGCGCACCCGTACACGAAAGCCCTGATCGCCTCCATCCCGGGCGGCGGCCTCGACCTGCCGCCCGCCGACACGTTGATCAGCGGCGAGCCGCCGTCGCCGGTCAGCCCGCCGACGGGGTGCCGCTTCCGTACCCGCTGCCCGCGCGCGGCGGCGCGGTGCGCGCAGGAGGAGCCCCAGATCCGGCGGATCGGCGAGGACCACTGGCTGGCCTGCCACTTCCCCGACTGATCACCCACCGAGAACACTGAGAGGTACGACCGCATGGCCATCGACTTCACCCTCGCCCCCGAGCACGAGGAGATCCGCAAGCGGGTCCGCGCGTTCATCCAGGGCACGGTCATCCCCGCCATGGACGAGGTGCAGGAGGGGGACCGCGACGCGTACCTGCGCACGATCTTCCACCTGCGCTCGCTCGCCCAGGAGCAGGGGCTGTGGCTGCCGCACATGCCGAAGGAGTGGGGCGGCATGGGGCTCGGGCACGTCGAGCTGGCCATGGTGCAGTCGGAGGCGGCCAAGACCCGCATCGGCCCGTGGGTGCTCAACTGCCAGGCCCCCGACGAGGGCAACATGCACACGCTCCTGCACTGGGCGAACGACGAGCAGAAGGAGAAGTACCTCCGGCCGCTCCTGGAAGGCAGGCAGATGTCCTGCTTCGCCATGACCGAGCCGGAGGTGGCCGGTTCCGACCCGACGCTGATCCGTACGGAGGCCGTGCAGGACGGGGACGAATGGATCATTAACGGCCACAAGTGGTTCATCTCGAACGCGCGGCGGGCCAACTTCGCGATCCTCATCGCCCGTACCGAGAAGGACGTCCCGGAGGGGTCGCGGGGCGCCAACACCGCGTTCCTCATCGACCTGCCCAACCCGGGCTGGAACGACGTCCGCGAGGTGGAGACCATGCACGGCTCCACCGGCCACAGCGAGATCGTCATCAAGGACCTGCGCGTGCCGTCCAGCGCCATCCTCGGCGGGCGGGGCAACGGGCACCGGCTGGGGCAGTACCGGCTCGGGCCGGCCCGGCTGGCCCACTGCATGCGCTGGATCTCGCAGGCCGAGACGGCCCTCGACATGATGGTGGACCGCGCACTCAACCGCTACAGCCACGGCTCGCTGCTGGCCGAGAAGCAGGGCATCCAGTGGATGATCGCCGACTCGGCGATGGAGCTGTATCAGTGCAAGCTCATGGTCCTGCACGCCGCTTCGAAGATCGACAAGGGCGAGGACTTCCGTACGGAGGTCTCCATGGCCAAGCACTTCGTCGCCAACAGCCTCAACCGGATCATCGACCGCGCGATCCAGGTGCACGGCGCGCTCGGCTACTCCACGGACACGCCGCTTGCCCACATGTTCCAGCACGCCCGGTGGGCCCGCTTCGCCGACGGGGCCGACGAGATCCACCAGATGCGCATCGCCGAGCGCACCATCGCCGCCTACCAGGCCACCGGCTCCACCTCGGCCGCCACCGGAGACCTGCCGTTGTAGGGCCGCTCCTTCAGACGCTCACCCGGGGCGCCGGCAACGGCACGATCTCCCGGTCGTAATAGGCCCGGAAGTCCTCACCCGCCGCGAACAGCTTGTCCAGCTCGCCGTGGCAGGCCTCGATCACTTCCCGGTCGTCGATCCGCCGCGCCCCGCTGTGCGTCCCAGCCTCGTCGTACGTCACCTCGTACATCACCACGGTCCCCAGCACCACCAGCTCCGGCAGCCGCCGCCCGCCCTCCAGCTCGGCCACCTCGCCCGCGTCGAGCACCCGCACCTGCTCGACGGTCGCCACCCGCAGCGCCAGCACGTGCATCTCCCACTGCAGGTACGGCGTGACCGGCTGCTCCACGATCCTGATGCGGCGGCGCAGGAAGTTCTCGGCCGGGCGCTCGCACTCCCGCATCAACCCGCCCCGGCTGTCGAACACCCCGATGGGCTTGTCGTCGATGAGCTTGAGCGAACGATCCCAGTCGCCCTCCATCATCGCGACCCAGCTCGGCTCCCCGGCCTCCCTGAAGCTCTGAATGCGCTCCAGCTTCCAGAACACATCATCAATTTTCCGGAAATTAGGCCAGAAGTCGTCGAGATATTCATCCGCACTCAGCAAGACGCCCGGTATCTCATGAATGCGCTCAAGCATGAGAAATATCCCTTGTTACGCAAGCAGCCTGCCCACCGAACAACCAGACATCACGCCAGGACCCGGTCACCACTCTCGCAGGCATTCGCTCATATCCGCAGGTCAAGTCCCTGCCTATCACCACGAAGCCCCCTTGTCGAGCTTCCCCACCCACCCCCGGGCAAGTCCCGCCCCTGCCTCCAGGCGCACCCCGACAACCCCCGCAGCCCTTCTCCAGGCGCACCCCGGCGATCCCCGCAGCCCTTCTTCTGGCGCACCCCGGCGATCCCGGCGGCCCTTCTTCAGGCACACTTCCCAAGCCCAGCCGACCGCCTGCTATTACCACTAATCCACCGGAAAGCCGCATTTCCCCAAAAGTCCGGACCTGGGATTTGGCCGGGCATGGAAACTCGCCGGCCGCTGCCGGGCAGGTGCCCACCCCCGGCAGCGGCCGTGCTTCGATCCCCCCAGGCGCCACACCTCAGGCCAGGTCAGCGGCCGTGGCGGGCGGCCTTGGCGGCGACGGTCTGGATGGCCTTGACGGCGACCTCGGGCTGGTCGACGTAGATGTAGTGCTCGCTCTTCTTGGCCACGGTCAGGCGGCTCTGCCGGGACAGGGCCAGCCACTTGCGCTGGCCGGCGGTCCACGCCCGCTCCAGCTTCGGCCCGTACGTCGGGAGCGCCGCGAGGTACGGCTTACCGTGCTTGATCACCTCGACCGGGATGTTCCCGGCGTAGCCCACCTTGCCGTCGGGGACGACCAGCATCTCGGGGTTCTGCCCCTGGAAGACCGCGAGGTTCTGCGCCCGCAGCTCGGCCGCCGGGCCCTTGGCCGACGCCGGGATCGCCTTCTTGACGTCGCGCAGCATGGTGGAGGGGGTGGCGTCCAGCAGCACCAGGCCCTTGACCCGGTCGCGGTGCTCGGGGGCGTAGCGAGCGGCGATGAGCCCGCCCAGCGAGTGTCCGGCCAGCACGACCGGCTGCCGGCCCGCGACCCGGTCGAGCACCCCGGTCAGGATCTTGCCCGTGCCGGCGAAGGTCTGCTTCCCGGACGGCTTGTCGCTCGCGCCCTCGCCGAGCCGGTCGTACGAGCAGACCCGGTTCTTCTTGCTCAGCGTCTTCTGCAGCTTGGCCAGCTTGTCCAGCCCGTCACCCATGCCCGCCAGCAGCACGATGACCGGCTTGCGCCCCTTGGCCGGCCGCCCCGAGCACGACACGTTCACCGACTTGCCCGCGACCTTGATCTTCTTGGTGCCGACGAACGGGTCCGCGACGCGCTTGCCCCCGGAGAACGGATCCCAGCTCGCCACGTTGGCGTTCGCGAACGGGTCCCACTCCTCGGCAGCGGCGGCCGGCCCCGCGGCGACCCCCATGCCGACGGCGGTGCACAGGGTGATCACAGCGGCTGCCTTGAACGTCCGGATCATGTCATCCTCCCAAGCGAGTCTCAGTCCGCCGACCTGACCGGCCGACGGTGCCGGCGGCCGCTTAGTCGGCTCGCCCCCGACACCCCAAACGCTATGGACCAGACCCCGTGCCGGTCGTCACCACACGGTGGACAACTGCGCGTAGCTCGCAAGGGGGACAAACCCCGACCACCCCGAGAAACCCGCCCCACGGACCACCCACCGCCTCCCGGCGGCCATCACCCAGACCCGCCGGCGAATAACGCATCACCCGACCGCCTCAACACCGCTCGACACGTGGCTGCCCCCGACCGCCGCATCCCCTTGGCACGTGGTCCGCCCCCGCCCCCACCGCCATAACCCCTCTGGCGGCTTACGCACCCACCCGCCGCCACCGTCATGCGGCGGGGAGCAAGTAGCGGTGGAGGATGGGGTGCCAGCGGTTGGCGGGTTGGGCGCGGAGGGCGGCCACGGCCAGGCAGTATTTGCTCACGCTGACCGGGCGCACCCCGAGGCCGCGCAGCACCTTGTCGGCCAGCGCGCGGCCGTCCGCCGACTTCGACTCCAGCAGGACCATGTCGCCGCGAGCGGGGGCGCGGCGGTGGCCGTCACGGCACACCAGGCCGGTGTCGCAGGTGAGGCGGGCGCCACCCGCCTGGTCGATGAGGGTGACCCGTCTGTAGTCGGTGGCCAGCACCGGTTGCAGCGGCTCGGGTGCGACGAGGTGCAGCTCTCTGAGTAGCGTGTCGCGGGCGAAGTCGAGCGCCTCCTCGGTGAGCGGCTGCCCGGGAGCGCCGTCGTACGGGATGCGGTGTTTGTCGGTGCTGCCCCTTGCGCCGCTCAGCTTGAGCTCCAGCCACTGGCCGCCACCGTCGAGGTAGGTCCTGGTGCGGAGCTTGAACCGGCGCCGGCGGTCCTGCCGGTGGTGGTGATAGGTGAGCAGGTCGGGGGTGTCGTAGTAGGTGGAGGTGTAGCGGAACTGGCGGCGGCCGTCGATGCGCAGCACCTGGAACCGGTCGCCCAGCTCGGCGGCCAGGTGGGACATGGTGGCGGCCGTCACGATGTATTTGCGATCGACCCGGCTCATGAGCTGGGGGACGTCGTCCAGCTCCATGCCCGGCAACCGGGCCGCGACCCCGGCGAGCAACGCGTCGGCGTAGGGCCGCCCGACGAACCCCTCCCCCCGCCGTACGTGGACCTGCGTGTCGTCGGCGGACCGGCCGCGCTCGGACGGGGTTGCGAGGCTCGCGAACGGCAGGCCCTGATCTCCGGGCGACAGGCCACGGGCCGCAGGTATGCGGCACCCGGTGGACGGCACGTTGGGGGTGGGACCGCAGACGGTGAGGGGTGCTCGGTGGATGGTCGGCATCAGCGGGCTCCTACGCGGACGGACGGGGCGGAGGTGAAGCGGACGTCGACCACCGTCACGTCGCGTACGTAGTCCACCTGCGTCACCTCCCACTGCAGCACCTTCGCCCGCAGTCGGCTCTCCAGGTCGGCACGGAGCAGGTCGGGGTCGGTGTGGACGACGTCGAGGGTGACGACCTGATGGCGGGTGCGGCCGAGGACCTGGGGGTGGTCGCCGACGTAGATGACGGCGAGGAGGACGGCGTTCAGCAGGAGGGCGGTCAACGGCCATGACGCTCCGGCGATGCCGTTGACCAGGCCCAGCACGATCGCGATGAAGTAGTAGGCGATCTCCTGCTGGGTGATCTCGCTCGACCGCAGGCGGATGATGGACAGCACCCCGAACAGGCCGAACCCGACGGCGATGTCGACCCGCTGGACCAGCAGCAGGGACACGACGGCGAAGATGCCCACATTGAGGGCGATGTAGGCGAACAACAGGTCGCGGCGGTGGTGTCGGCGGTAGTAGAGCCCATAGGCGAGTACGAGGATCGCCACGAGGTCCATCGCCAGTCCGGCTGCCAAGGCTGCTCCTTTCGTTGGCTTCCTGGTGAACAGCTTGGTAGGCGGGGGTGAGGTGGAAGTGAGGCGATGATGAGGCGACTCTCATCCAGCCGTGCTGCGGTCAGGCGACTCTCATCCAGCTACGCTGCGGTCAGGCGACTCGCATGCGGTAGCCGGTGCCGCGGACCGTTTCGATGCGTTCGGGGCCGATCTTGCGGCGGAGGTAGCGGACGTAGACGTCCACGACATTGGAGCCGGGGTCGAAGTCGAAGCCCCACACGTGGCTCAGCAACTGCTCGCGGGTGAGGACCTGGTCGGGGTGGCGGCAGAAGATCTCGGCCAGCGCGAACTCGCGGGTGGACAGGTCGACCGCCCGATCCCCCACATACACCCGCCGCGTCCGCAGATCGAGCGACAAGTCCGACACCCGCAGCACGGTCACCTCAGGCGTACGGTCGGCGCGCAGCCGCAGCCGCACCCGGGCCAGCAGCTCCTCGAAGGCGAAGGGCTTGGCGATGTAGTCGTCGGCCCCGCCCTCCAGCCCGGCCACGGTGTCGCTGACGCTGTCGCGCGCGGTCAGGATGATCACGGGGATGGTGACCATGGCCTCGCGCAGGCGCCGCAGCACGGTGAACCCGTCGCTGCGCGGCAGCCCGATGTCGAGGATGAGCAGGTCGAACCCGCCGGCAGCGGCCAGATCGTACGCCGCCACCCCGTCGCCCACCACGGCCGTCACGAAGCCGTTGGCCCGCAGCCCCTTCTCCACGAAGGCGGCGATCCTGGCTTCGTCCTCGGCGATCAAGATGCGGTTCACCCGAGCCTCCACAACTCCCACATCGGCAGGGACATGACAAAGCAGGCGCCACCGCCGGGGGCGTCGGTCACCCGGACGTGGCCGCCGTGGGCCTGAGCGATGGAGCGCACGATGGCGAGGCCCAGCCCGGCCCCGTCGTGCGCGCCGGTGCGGCCGGCCCCGCGGACGAACCGGCCGAAGATGCGCTCGCGCTCGGCGGTCGGGACGCCGGGCCCGCTGTCGCGTACCCACAGCTCGACGCGGCCGTCGCGGACGGCGGAGCCGACGGCGATGAGGTCGCCGTCGGCGGTGTGGCGCACGGCGTTGGCGACGAGCTGCATGAGCGCCTGGGTGAGCCGCTGCCGGTCGGCGGGCAGCTTGGCCTCGGCCACCTCGTCGACCCGCCACGTGCGGGCGCCGAGCGCGCGGGCCTTGGCGACCACGCTGACCGTGAGGTCGGCCAGCTCGACGTTGTCGAGCGCGAGGAAGCCGGGCTGCTCGGCCTTGGCGAGGGTGAGCAGGTCGTCGACGATGCGGTTCATGCGGTCGAGCTCGTCGGTGACGAGGGCGAGGGTCTCGGCGCGGTCGGCGGGGTCGTCGCCCATCAGCTCGAGGTGGCCGCGGATGACGGTGATGGGGGTGCGCAGCTCGTGGCCGGCGTCGTCCATGAAGTGCCGCTGGACCACGAACGCCTGCTCCAGCCGGTCGAGCATGTGGTTGAACGTCGCCGCGACCGCCGCCACGTCGTCGTCGCCGGGCACGTCGAGCCTGCGGGTCAGGTCGGTGGAGTCGCTGATCTGCTCGGCGGTCTGCCTGACCAGCCGGAGCGGCGCGAGCACCTGCCCGGCCACGAGCCAGCCGGCCGCCCCGGCCAGCGCCATCGCCGCGAGCGCGGACAGCCCGAGCACGCGTACGGCATCGACGATCTCGTCGCGGTGCATGTCGTAGAAGATGGCCACGACGAAGTGCCCCTGGCGGGCGTCGCCCGACACGGTGACCGGGATGACCGCGTATTGGACCGTTCCCCGGCTGGTCTCGACCTCGTCGCGCTCGACGCGCGTGGCCTCGGCCATGTCGGCGACCAGCTCCGCGTCGCCGTCGAGCGGGACCGGCGGCGGCACGGAGGTGGCGCGGTCGGCGCGGCCGTCGACGATGCTGAAGAACGTCTCCCAGCGGTCGGGCGCGTTGACCGCGAGGTAGCCGGTCAGCAGGTCGCCCACGTCGGTGACCTTGCGCCCGGTCTGCTGGTCGAGGGCGGTGGCGGCGTAGCGGCGCAGCTTGTCGACCTCGTTGCCGAGCTCGTGGGTCATGCGGTCGTCGAGCCGGGCGAGCAGGATGGTCCAGGTGGCGAAGATCGCGACGGAGAGTGCGAGACCGACGACGGTGAGCATCCAGCCCACGATCCGGGCACGGGCGCTCACCCGCATGTGGCCTCCTCGTCAGTCGTCACCGGCATCATCACCGGCGTCGTCACCGTCGTCATCATCGCCCCCGTCGTCGTCATCGGCGAAACCGCCGCCTCCGCGCCGCGGTGGAGGTGGCGCGACCGGCTCGGCTCTGGACCTGCGCTCGGCGGCGGCCCGCTCGCTCGCCCGCGGCTCCGCATCGGGCGTGCCGTCTCTCGCGGACGGAGGCTGAGCGGATGGAGGCTGAGCGGACGGAGAGGCGGTGGACGGGGAGGCCGTGGACGGCGAGGAGCCCGACGGCGAGGACGAGGAGGAAGGCGACGGCGACGGTGTGGAGGCCCGCGTCGACGAGGTCAGCGACCCCGAGGGCTCGGGCGTGACGACGATGGGCCCGCCCAGGTCGGCCCCCTGATCGGCGGCCCGCACCAGCCCCACCGACATGAACCCCACCGCCGCGGCCCCCAGAACGAGGAGGATCACCGTGCCCCGATGTCTCATGCCCCCGACCCTGCCGCCCTTCGAGGAGACCACGCTGAGGCCCAGATGAGAAACCTCTCATCTAAAGCGGGAAAGCGCCGGGTCAAGACGCAACCCTCCCCGCCCCATTGTTGGGAACAAAGTGACAGATGGGGCGTTTGAGGCAGGACTTCCCGGTTACGGGGTAGGGGATGAGCTTGTGGGAGTACGTCGAAGACCGATGGGATCTCATCGTCTTCGAGACGTTGCAGCACGCCAGCATGGTCGCCCAGTGTGTCCTGGTGGCGGCCGTGCTCGGCGTGCTCATCGGCGTGGCCACCTACCGCCGCGCCAGACCGTCGGCCTTCGCGATAGCGGCGGCGGGGGTGCTGTTCACGGTGCCGTCGCTGGCCATGTTGGGCCTGCTGATCCCGCCGCTCGGCCTGGGCGTGGCCCCCGCCGTGACGGCGATCGTCCTGTACGCGCTGCTGCCCATCGTCCGTAACACCGTCGTCGGCCTGCAGGGCGTGGACCCCCTGCTGGTCGACGCCGCCCGCGGCATCGGGATGAGCCGCCGCAGGTCGCTGGCCAGGGTGGAGCTGCCGCTGGCCTGGCCGGTGATCCTGACCGGCATCCGGGTGGCCACGCAGCTCGCGATGGGCATCGGCGCGGTCGCCGCGTTCGTGTCGGGCCCGGGGCTCGGCGAGCAGATCTTCTCCGGCCTGGCCAGGCTCGGCGGCGCGAACGCGGTCAACGCCACGCTGACGGGCACGATCGGCGTGGCGATCCTGGCGCTGATCTTCGACGGCGTCTTCGTGCTCATCGGCCGGCTGACCACGCCGAGCCGGCGGCCCGCGACCGGAGGTGCCCGTGGCTGACCTGCGGCGGCCCGCGACGACCGGCGGAGTGCCGATCGAGCTGCGCAAGGTGACCAAGTCGTTCCCCGGCGGCGGCGAGCCCGCCGTCCAGGAGCTGGACCTCGACATCCAGGCGGGCGAGATCGTGGTCCTGCTGGGCCCGTCGGGCTGCGGCAAGACGACCACGATGCGCATGATCAACCGGCTGATCGAGCCCACCTCGGGCGACATCATCATCAACGGCCAGAACTCCCGCGAGATCGACCCCGACCGGCTGCGCCGCCACATCGGGTACGTGATCCAGCAGGCCGGCCTGTTCCCCCACATGACGGTGGCGGCGAACATCGCCCAGGTGCCGAAGATGCTCGGCTGGGACCGCGCGCGCATCGCCGAGCGCGTGGACGAGCTGCTCACGCTGGTGGGGCTGGAGCCCGAGACGTTCCGCGACAGCTATCCGCGCCGCCTGTCGGGCGGCCAGCAGCAGCGCGTGGGCGTGGCCAGGGCGCTGGCCGCCGACCCGCCGGTGCTGCTGATGGACGAGCCGTTCGGCGCGCTCGACCCCATCACCCGCGAACGCCTCCAGGACGAGCTGCTCCGCCTCCAGGACGACCTGGCCAAGACCATCGTCTTCGTCACGCACGACGTGGACGAGGCGCTCAAGATCGGCGACCACATCGCGATCATGCAGCGGCCCGGCCACATCGTGCAGTACGCCCGCCCCGCCGAGATCCTCACGAATCCGGCCAGCGACTACGTCGAGCAGTTCCTGGGCGCCGGCTCGTCGATGCGCCTGCTGCGGCTGACGAAGGTGGGCGACATCGAGCTGGACCAGGTGCCGTACTTCTCGGAGGACCGCGACTGCGCGGAGCTGCTGCGCGAGATCGAGCTCGACGGCCGCGGCTACGCGCTGATCACCGACGGGATGCGCCGCCCGCTGCGCTGGGTGAGCCAGGCCGACCTCGAAGGCCGCACCGGCCCGGTCGGTACGGCGGGCGACCCGGTCACCGGCACCATCCACCACCGCATGACCTTGCAGGACGCCCTGGAGGCGCTGCTCAACGCCGACACCGACGTGGTGCCGGTGGAGGGCAGACGGCGCTCGTACGCGGGGGCGCTGTCGCTGAGCACGGTGCAGAGCGCGATCCAGACGATCAAGGCGCGCGAACGCGAGCGCCGCCACCGCAGGAGCGGTGCCCGATGACGGTCGGAAGCGCCGCCGACAGGGAGGCGACCACTCCTGAGCCGCGCATCGGGCGGTCGTGGCACGCGATCCTGCCTCCGCTGTGCTACCTCGCCATAGCCGCCGCGATGATCATTTATACGCAGGTCGCGCCGCTGGACAGCATCGAGCGCGGCTCGCTCAACCTGACGTTCCTGATGCGCCGCACGTGGGAGCACATCCAGCTGGTGTTCTTCTCGACCGTGCTGGTGCTGCTGGTGGCGCTGCCGCTGGGCGTGCTGCTGACCAGGCGCGGGCTGCGCAGGGCCACGCCGGTGGTGCTGTCGCTGGTGAACCTGGGCCAGGCCACCCCGGCGGTGGGCCTGGTGGTGCTGCTCGCGGTGGTGTTCCAGATCGGGTTCTGGACGGCGGTGGCGGCGCTGTTCGCCTACAGCCTGCTGCCGACGCTGCGCAACACGATGGTGGGCCTGGAGCAGGTGGACCCGCGCCTGGTGGACGCGGGGCGCGGCATCGGCATGTCGGCGTCAGGGGTGCTGTTCAAGGTCGAGCTGCCGATGGCGGTGCCGGTGATCCTTTCGGGCATCCGTACGACGCTGGTGCTGAACGTGGGCACGGCGGGCATCGCGGCGTTCATCGGCTCGGGCGGCCTGGGCGACCTGATCACCGCGGGGGTGAGCACGCAGCGCAGCCTGATCCTGGTCACCGGCTGCGTGCTGATCGCGGTGCTGGCGCTGCTCATCGACTGGGCGGCGGGCCTGGCGCAGCGGCTGCTGTCGCCGAAGGGGCTCTCATGAGGGCGTTCCTGGCGGCCGTTGCGGTCATGGTCTGCGTCGTGGCCTGCGGGCTGCGGCCGGCGTCGTCGTTCGTGCCGCCGGTGGAGCCGGGCGGCATCCGCCCGGTGCCCGGGCTCGAAGGGCAGCGCGTACGGGTGACGTCCAAGGAGTTCACCGAGCAGCTCGTGCTCGGCAAGATCGCCGTGCTCGCCCTCACCGCGGCGGGCGCGGACGTGGAGGACAGGACGAACGTCCAGGGCAGCGTGAACGCCCGCGCCTCGCTCATCCGCGGCGGCACCGACCTGATGTGGGAGTACACCGGCACCGGCTGGATCACCTACCTGGGGCAGCAGAAGCCCGTCCAGGGCGCGGAGGCGCAGTACGAGGCCGTACGCGACCTCGACCTGCGCGAGAACGGCATCGTGTGGCTGCCGCCCGCCCCGCTGAACAACAGCTACGCTATCGGCGTCACGCGGGCGTCGGCCGAGAAGTGGGGCCTGTCGAAGATCTCCGACATCCCCGAGGTGCCGGTGGCGCAGCGCACGTTCTGCGTGGACCACGAGACGTTCGGCCGCGACGACGGCTTCCTCGGCATGCTCAAGGGCTACGGCCTGACGTACGGCGAGGAGGTGCCGAGGGCGAACGTGCGCAGGGTGTCGGTCGGCGTGCTCTACAACTCGGTGGCCAGCGGCCAGTGCACGCTCGGCATGATGACCACCACCGACGGCCGGGTCAAGGCGCTGGACCTGGTGCTGCTGGAGGACGACCGGCACTTCTTCCCGCAGTACAACGCGGCGGTGACGATGCGCAGGCAGCTCGCCGACGCGCATCCGGAGATCGCGAAGATCTTCGCGCCGATCAGCGCGAAGCTGACCGACGACGTCATGCGGGACCTGAACGCGCAGGTGGACGTGGACGGCGGCATGCCCGCGCTGGTGGCCCGCGACTGGCTCAGGTCGGAGGGGTTCGTCCGATGACGGGCGTTAGCCCCACCTGACCACGGGCAGCCCGCAAGGCATGTCGCACACACCACCACCGCAGAACCAGCCGTACCCGGGCAGCACCGGCGAGATGGCCCCTGAGCCGCGCGACGAGATGCGCGACTACGTCGGCCGCGACCTGCTCGCCGGCAAGAAGGCCCTGATCACGGGCGGCGACTCGGGCATCGGCCGGGCGGTCGCCGTGGCGTTCGCCAAGGAGGGCGCGGACGTCGCGATCGCGTACCTGAGCGAGCACGAGGACGCCGCGCACACCCGCAAGCTGGTCGAGGAGACCGGGCGGCGCTGCGTGACGCTGCCCGGCGACCTGGCCGACCGTGCGCACTGCGCGTCGGTCGTCGAGCAGGCCGTCTCCGAGCTGGGCGGCCTGGACGTGCTGGTCAACAACGTGGCCTACCAGCAGCCGGTGAGCGGCCTCGAGGAGCTGGACGACGAGCAGTGGGAGCACACGTTCGCCGTCAACATCCACAGCTACTTCCGCGTCATGAAGGCCGCGCTCCCGCACCTGCGCGAGGGCGCGGCCATCATCAACACCTCGTCGATCAACGGCCTGCGCGGCAACAAGTCGCTCATCGACTACGCCGCCACGAAGGGCGCGATCAACGCCTTCACCTACTCCATGGCCCAGAACCTGGTCGAGCGGGGCATCCGGGTCAACGCGGTGGCGCCTGGCCCGGTGTGGACGCCGCTCATCCCGGCCACGATGCCGGAGGAGAAGGTGAAGAAGTTCGGCCAGCAGGTGCCGATGGGGCGACCCGCCCATCCGGACGAGATCGCCCCCTCGTACGTGTTCTTCGCCTCCGACCGGCTGTCCTCGTACTACACGGGCGAGGTGCTGGCCCCGATCGGCGGCGAGACGCTCCCCGGCTAGCCGCGGCCTGGGCACTTGGTGGCGTCACTCCACGTAGATCGTGCCGCCGAGGCGACGGAACTCGGCGGCCTTCTCCTCGAAACCGGCCCGCCTGATGTCGTGGCTGATCCGCATCGAGCAGAACTTGGGGCCGCACATCGAGCAGAAGTGCGCGGTCTTGGCGGGCGCGGCGGGCAGCGTCTCGTCGTGGAAGGCGCGGGCCGTGTCGGGGTCGAGCGAGAGGTCGAACTGGTCCTCCCAGCGGAACTCGAAGCGCGCGTCGGACAGCGCGTCGTCCCACTCCTGCGCCTTCGGGTGCCCCTTGGCCAGGTCAGCGGCGTGCGCGGCGATCTTGTACGTGATCACGCCGGTCTTCACGTCGTCCTTGTCCGGCAGGCCGAGGTGCTCCTTGGGGGTGACGTAGCAGAGCATGGCGGTGCCGAACCAGCCGATCATGGCGGCCCCGATGCCCGAGGTGATGTGGTCGTAGCCGGGCGCGACGTCGGTGACGAGCGGGCCGAGGGTGTAGAAGGGGGCGTCGTCGCACAGCTCGCGCTGCAGGTCGACGTTCTCCTTGATCTTGTGCATGGGCACGTGTCCAGGGCCCTCGATCATGACCTGCACGTCGTGCTCGCGCGCGATCACGGTCAGCTCGCCCAGCGTGCGCAGCTCGGCGAACTGGGCCTCGTCGTTGGCGTCGGCGATCGAACCGGGCCGCAGGCCGTCGCCGAGCGAGAACGACACGTCGTAGCGGGCCAGGATCTCGCACATCTCGGCGAAGTTCTCGTACAGGAAGCTCTCGCGGTGGTGCGCGAGGCACCAGGCGGCCATGATCGAGCCGCCGCGCGAGACGATGCCGGTCTTGCGGCGCACGGTGAGCGGCACGTGCGCGAGCCGCACGCCCGCGTGCACGGTCACGTAGTCCACGCCCTGCTCGCACTGCTCGATCAGGGTGTCGCGGAAGACCTCCCACGACAGCTCCTCCGGCCGGCCCTTGACCTTCTCCAGCGCCTGGTAGATCGGCACGGTGCCGACCGGGACCGGGGAGTTGCGCAGGATCCACTCGCGGGTCTCGTGGATGTCGTCGCCGGTGGACAGGTCCATGATCGTGTCGGCGCCCCAGCGGGTGGCCCAGGTCATCTTCTCGACCTCCTCCTCGATGGAGGAGGTGACCGCGGAGTTGCCGATGTTGGCGTTGATCTTCACGAGGAAGTTGCGGCCGATGATCATGGGCTCGGTCTCGGGGTGGTTGACGTTCGCGGGGATGATGGCCCGGCCGGCCGCGACCTCGTCCCGTACGAACTCCGGCGTGACGCCCTCGCGGACCGCGACGAACTCCATCTCCTTGGTCACCAGCCCGCGCCGCGCGCAGCCGACCTGGGTGACCGGGTGCCCGGCGGCCCGCCGCTCCTCGATCCACTCGGCCCGGCGGCGCGGCAGGCCCCGCCGCAGGTCGGGCTCGTAGGAGGGGTCGGTGTACGGGCCCGAGGTGTCGTACAGCGTCACCGCCGTGCCGTTCGACAGGTTCACCTGCCGCATCGGCACCCGCAGCTCGCCGCTGTAGATCTTGGAAAAGCGCGCGTCAGTCATCGCGCAAACTCCCTTCGCCGGCATTACCCGGAGCAGGTTCTGGCGGTCGGCGGCTGGCAGCCGTCCTCTCAGCCCGGTCTCCACCGGGCTCCCGCGTTGGACGGCGGTGATCGTACCCACGCGGGGCTGGATCCCAAACCAGGGCGAAAAGGTTTGGCGGGGCTTCTCAGCGGTACGGACCCCATCAGGGGAAACATGATGAGAATCGCCGCTGTCGCAGGACTACTCGTCGTGATGGCCGCATCCGGCGCCACCGCCGCCGCCGGGGACGGCATGCAACAGCACGAGGTCAGTCAGGAGCAGTTCGACACCCTGCTGGCCCAGTGCCGCTACTCCGATACCGGTAAGGCCAAGTGCCGCAAGAACGTCAGAGAGCTCTATCGCGTCGGCCGTACCGATCCGTCGCTCGACTGCCGTACCTACTCCGGCGTGACCGTCTGCGGCACGCTCAAGCTCAGCAAGGCGGAGCGCGCGTGCGTCCGCGACTCCGAGGCCGTGGGACTGTCGTTCCGCCGCGCCGAGGTGGAGTGCTACACCGCGTCCTGAGGAGCCGAGTTGATCATCGTAGGTGTGGACGGCTCCCGTGCCGGCCTGGAGGCGGCCGGCTGGGCCGCCACCGAGGCCGTGCTGCGCCAGGTTCCGCTGACCGTCGCGCACGTCGTGCCCAAGTGGGTGTGCGAGGAGGACCAGCCCGTCCGTTACGCCGAGGTGGCGCGGTGGATGCGCGAGGAAGCGCGCACCGTGCTCACCTCCGCCAAGGACCGCGCGCTGCGCGAGCGGCCCCAGGTGCGTGTGGAGACCGTCCTGCTCCCCGGCGATCCCCGCGCGGCCCTGCTCAAGGCCGCCGCCGACGCCGAGCTGCTGGTCGTCGGCAGCAGCGGCATCGGCGGCGTGCGCGGGCTGCTGGTCGGCTCGGTCGCGTACGGGGTCGTCGCGCACGCCGAGACGAACGTCGTCCTCGTCCGCGACCGCCCCGCCACGCCCGGCGAGGTGGTGGCGGGCACCGACCTGTCCGAGTGCGCCGAGCAGGCCCTGGAGTTCGCCTTCGCCGAGGCCGAGCTGCGCGGGGCGCGGCTGCGGGTGGTCCAGGCGTGGGCCTGGCCCCAGCCGGGCGGCTTCGGGCCGGCCGACCCCGAGAGCGAGCAGGGCCACCTGCGGGCGCTGCACGAGGCGCTGTCGCCGTACCGCGCCCGGCATCCCCGCGTCGAGGCCGTCGCCGAGATCGTGCACGGGCATCCCGTGGACGTGCTGAAGGAGGCGGCGGCCGGGGCCGAGCTGCTGGTGGTGGGCTCGCGCGGGCGCGGACAGCTCGCCGGCATGCTCATCGGATCCATCAGCCAGGCCATGCTGCACCATGCGCCCTGCCCGCTGGCGGTGGTACGCGCCGCCGCCTGAAAGTTACATGCGTCCCCGCAGCTCATGCCCGCGGTCCTGACCTTCAGCTTCCCCGTTCCGCCTGCCGCTCCTTACGATCTGCGCAGGCTGACGACGGGAGATCGGACGATGCGCGCAATCGGCGCCGTGCTGGCGGGGATGGTGACCGTGATCGCGGCCGTGCTGTTCGCGACGACGCCGGCCGAGGCGGCGGCCGTACGCATCATGCCGCTCGGCGACTCGATCACCGGCTCCCCCGGCTGCTGGCGGGCGATGCTGTGGAACCGGCTGCAGAGCACCGGCCACACGAACATCGACTTCGTCGGCACGCTGCCGCCGCAGGGCTGCGGGGTGGCGCACGACGGCGACAACGAAGGCCACGGCGGCTATCTCGCCACCAACATCGCGAACCAGAACATGCTGCCCGGCTGGCTCGCGGCCACCCGGCCCGACGTCGTGCTCATGCACCTGGGCACCAACGACGTGTGGAGCAACATCGCGCCCGCGACGATCCTCGGCGCGTTCACCACGCTGGTGAACCAGATGCGGGCGAGCAACCCGAACATGCGGATCCTGGTCGCTGAGATCATCCCGATGAACCCGGCCACCTGCCCTGACTGCGGCCGGCGCACCGTGGCCCTCAACGACGCCATCCCCGCCTGGGCCGCCGCGACCTCCACCGGCCAGTCGCCGATCACCGTGGTCGACCAGTGGACGGGCTTCAACACCGCCACCGACACCTACGACGGCGTGCACCCGAACGCGGCCGGTGACCAGAAGATGTCCGACAAGTGGTACCCGGCCCTGGTCGAGGCGCTCGCGGGCACCCCGACCCCCACCGTCACGCCCACCGTCACACCCACCGTGCCGGCCGGTGACTGCGCGGCCGCGTACAAGACGACCGGGCAGTGGCAGGGCGGCTTCCAGGGCGAGGTGACCGTCACCAACACCGGCGCCGCGCCGATGAGCGGCTGGACGGTGAGCTGGACGTACGCCGACGGTCAGCGCGTCACCCAGCTCTGGGGCGGCACACTGAGCGCGAACGGCTCGTCCGTGACCGTGCGGAACGCGGCATGGAACGGCTCGCTGGCGCCGGGGGCGTCCACCACGTTCGGCTTCCTCGGCTCGTCCACCGGGGCCGGCACCGCCCCGACGCCCACCTGCGCGATCTAGGACTGCGCCTTGATCACCGGGGCGCCCTCGCTGGCCTGCACCAGCACGAACCCCTGACCCCTGAACGCGAGCTGCATCGCCTCACCGCTCCCCCGGCCGATCAGCGCGCCCACCTTCATCGTCCGGTTGACCCCGACCTGCAGGGAGGTGCTCCAGCACACCGCCGACTGCCCGTCCGCGAACGTCGGCATGCGCGCCGCGTCGAGCAGCACCGGCGTGCCGTGGGTGGTCACCGCCACCCACCCCGTGCCGGTGATCGTCGTGTTGAACAGCCCGCCGGCCGCCATGCCCGCGCCCTGGACCCGCTTGATGTCCCAGGACAGCTGCGGCTGGAAGGCCAGCAGATTACGGCCGTTGACCGTGATGCCCTCGTTCTCCAGGTAGAACAGGTGGATGTCGTCGGCGTTGTCGGCGAGGTAGAGCAGGCCCTGGCCGCGTACGCGCATCAGCGCGGCGCCCTCGCCCGTGACGGCCTTCTTGAACAGCTTCCCGAGCCCGCCGCCCTCGTAGTCGAAGTCCATCTCCCCCTGGAAGGCGACCATCGACCCCTGCTTGGCCAGCACGTCGTCGGGGAGCTGGACGCGCAGCATCTTGCCGTTCTCCAGGGCGAACCCCGGCGGCAGCTGCTGGGAGCCGAGATTGCCGAACACCGAACTGCGCACGTCCTCATGACCTTTCGCCTGCGGGCACCGTATGGAAGGACCAACGCCCGCCGCCGTCCGCCGGTTCCCCCGCGACGCCGGGCAGGGTGAGCGCCGAGTGGGCCGGCCGCTCCATCGGGACGGGGTCGGCGGTGAGGTCGCGCAGCATCGCGTCGCGCCGGTCCATCGCCTCCTGCGTCGCGGGGAACATCACGCTGCCGCCGCCGTCCACGTGCGCCTGGTTGAGGGTGACGAACTCGCGGGTGTCCCGCTCGTACGCGGCGAACGCCTCCTCGTGCCCCGGGTGCACGGCCAGCGAACGGGCCAGCATGTACGCCCCGACCAGCGCGAGGCTGGTGCCCTGCCCGGTCAGGAACGACGGCGCGTACGCCGCGTCGCCCACCAGCGCCACCCGCCCGCTCGACCAGGCCGGCATGCGGATCTGGCTGACCGTGTCGAAGAACAGGTCGTCCGCCTCCCGCATGGCCGCCACCAGGTCGGGCACCCGCCAGCCCGCGTCCGCGAAGGTCGCGGCCACCAGGTCGCGCTGCGCGGCGGGGTCGCGGAAGGCGCCGAACGGCGGGTCCTCACGCGCGAAGTTGAGGAACCCGTGCACCTCGTCGCCGTCGCCCGCCGCGTAGAGCACGGCGGCCCGGCCCGGCGTGCTCCACAGCACCCCCTCGTGGGCGAGCCCGAGGATGTTCGGCATGGTGAAGCCGGCGAAGCAGTGGCCGAGGTAGTGGTGGAAGCGATCCTCCGGGCCGAACACGGACTCCCTGGTGCGCGAGTGCAGCCCGTCCGCGCCGATCACCACCTCGTACGTCCGCCGCCTGCCGCTCGCGAACGTGACGTCCATGCCCTGCCCGGTCTCGGTCATGGTCGCGATGGAGTCGCCGAACACGAACTCCACGTCGTCGCCGACGGCCGCGTGCAGCGCCTCGGCGAGGTCGCCGCGGCGTACCTCCAGGTCCTGGCCCGCCACGCTGCCGTCGATGAGCCGCGGATCGACCACCGCCACCTCGTCGCCCGAGACGTCGAGGAACGTGAACTTGTGCATGTCCACGTGCGCCGCGCGCAGCCGCGGCAGGATCCCCATGCGGCGCACCACCTCAAGCGCGGTGCCGCGCACGTCGATCGGGTAGCCGCCGCCGCGCAGCCCGCCGGCCTTCTCGACGAGGGTGACGGCGAAGCCGTAGCGGCCGAGCCAGTACGCGAGCGCCGGGCCCGCGATGCCGCCGCCGGAGATCAGTACTTCACGCTTCGATGTCATGCCTGGACTTCCTTTCGCCTGAACGTGTGAACGAGGAGGGACGTGGCGGTCACGACGCCGGCCAGGACGAACCCGAGCACGAAGCCCGACTCCCCCGGCACGCCGGAGACCGGGTCGGCGCCCGCGGTGAGCAGCACGGCGCTCGCCTGGATGCCGAGCGCCGATCCGACGACTCTGGCCACCAGGACGAGGCCGGTGGCGATGCCGGTGTCCGCCTGGGCGACGGCGCCGGTCGTACCGGTGAGCATGGCCGTGACGCAGAGGCCCGCGGCCAGCGCGATCACCGCCTTGCCGACGACGAGCTGCCAGAGCTCGGCGTGCGCGGCGGCGAGGACGAGCAGCGTGGCCGCCATGACGGCGATCCCGGCGACGGCCACGGGACGCGAGCCGTACCGCCGCACGGCGAACCCGGCGATCGGGCCGCTCGCCGCCGAGGTGATGAGGCTGGGCAGCAGGAGCAGGCCGGTCGCGGTGGCGCTGACGCCGAAGCCGTAACCGTCGCCCGACACCCCGAAGAGCTGCGGGACGAGGTACGTCGCGGACGCCGACCCCACGCAGACGACCAGCGTCATCACGCAGGAGGTCCACATGCCGGGCGCGGTCAGCATCGCGAGGTCCACCATCGGCGCCGCCGCCCTGCGCTCGACCAGCACGAACGCCGTCCCGAACCCGATCGTGACGATGACCACCGCGACGATGACGACCGGCCGGGCGCCGATCTCGGGCAGGATCGCCAGACCGGCCATCAGGGAGAGCATGGTGCCGCTCAGCAGGGCGAGGCCGGGCCAGTCGACGCCCGCGCCGGGCCGTCCAGCCGGGTCACGCGGCATCACCCTGGCCACGGTCACCGTGGCCGCGACGATCACCAGCGTCGGCAGCCCGAACATCGCATGCCGGGACAACCCCTCCGCCAGCGGCCCTGCGATGAGCGTCCCGACCATGCCGCCGCCGATGAACAGCCCCGTGACCAGCCCGATCGCCACCTGCGCGTCCCCCGGCGGCAGGTATTTGCGGACCAGGATGAACGACAGCGGCAGCACGCCCATCATCGCGCCCTGCAACACCTGCCCCACCAGCAACACCGGCAGGTTGGGCGCCAGCGCGGAGACCAGCCCGCCCGCGGCGACCACCGCCATCAGCCGCATCAGCACCAGCTTCGCGCCGTAGCGGTCGCCCAGCTTGCCGGCGACCGGGGTGACGAGCGCGCCGGCGATGAGCGTGGTGATGGGCAGCAGGGCCGCGACGGCGGGGCTGACGTCCAGCTCGCGCTGGAGGAGCGGGAGCGCCGGCGCCATCACCGACTCCAGCACGCTGGTGGCGACGGCCAGCGTGCCGAGCGCGGCCATCGCGGGTCTTCCGATGCGGATGGGCGGTGCCAAGGTCTGCGTCATGAACGTCCTTCCCCCGTGGATGTGCGGCACTACACTACAACGTGCAGTGTAGTCATTGCTACAACGGCCAGTGTAGTTCGGCTACGATCGGCACCATGCAGACCACGAAGACCCTGCGTGAGGGCTCCCCGCACAAGCGGGCCGCCATCCTCGCGGCGGCCAGGGAGCTGTTCCTCACCGACGGCTTCGACCGTTCCAGCATCGGGGCCATCGCCGCCAAGGCCGGCGTGTCCACGCGCACGGTCTACGACTACTTCGGCGACAAGCAGACCCTGTTGCGGGCCGTCGTCGAGGCCATCGGCCAGTCACTGGTGACCGCCGTCCAGCACACTCTCGACGCCACCCTCACCGGCCTCACCCGGCCGGACGAGCTGGAGGACGCGTTGGTGGCGTTCGCGATGCGGATAGCGACCGACATGCTCGACTCGGCCGAGTACGCCACCCTGCAACGCCTCGTCGTGACCGAGTCCGGTCACCTGCCCGACCGCGCCGACCAGCCCATCTCCTACGCCCCCGACGATGCGCTGGGCGAACGCCTCGCGGCTCTGGGTCGCGCCGGCCTCCTGTCCGTTCCCGACGCCCGGCTCGCCGCCGACCACTTCATCGCGCTGACCTTCGGAGTCGCGCTGAGCCGGCTGGGCTCGGCGAACGCGGCGGAGGACACCCGCGTCCGCCCCCTGATCGAGGAAGGCGTCCGCGCCTTCCTCCGCGCCTACCGCCCCACCTGAGGGCTCACCTGCGGGACCGTCCGCGCCGCAGAGGCACGGGCCCGCCCTCACCTGCGGGAGAGTGCTCGCCGCAGACGCACGGGTTTGCCCTCATTTGCGGGAATGCAGCACCGCGAGCTCTGGGGCGGGGTCGAAGCCGTGCTCGATCAGCCAGTGCACCGCCTGCAGGCTGCGCACCGACCACCACCCGCGGATCGCGTCGACATCGACGTCCACCCCATAACCGGCGATCACGTCGGCGAGCCGGTCCTCATGGTTGAGCGTCAGGATGGCGAGGTCGAACATCGCATCGCCCTGCCCCGCCTCGGACCAGTCGATCACGCCCGTGACCTCGTCACCCTCGACGAACACGTGGGAGAGCTGCAGATCACCGTGGACGAACACGGGCGTCCACGGCCGCAACGCGGCCTCGGCGACGCGGCGGTTCCGCGCGACCACGTCGGCACCGACCACCCCGTTCGCGACCAGCCACGCGCACTCGGCGTCGAGCTCCCGCACGACGTCGTCGAGGCTCCGCCCACCCCACGGCGGCAGCGGCGCCCCGTGCAGCTTCCGCACGGCGGCCCCCGCCGCGACCCAAGCCGCCGACGACGCCGTGGACGGCTCACTGAGCCGGCCGAGCGCCTTTCCAGGAAGCGCGGCGAGCGCGAGCACCGGCGGCTTTCGCCAGAGAATCTCCGGAGTGGGAACGGGCGCCCAAGCCATCGCCGCGACCTCGGCCTCGGCCCGCTCCTGATCGGCATCGATCTTCAGGAACACGTCCCCGACGCGCAAGGTCGCCCGCTCCCGATGAGCGACGATGACCTCGATCCCGTTCACGCGAGCCATTATCACCACGAGATCGACGACACGTCGCCGGGTTTTCCGTAGGCTGAGCCGGTGTCCTGGACCCTCGAAACCCCCGACGGCACCTCGCTGAGAGTCAACGCGTGGAACTGGCGCCCGACCCTGGAACTGCTGGAAAGCGCCGGCGTGCTCGACGAGGAAACGGCCGGACTCCTGGGATACAACAGCGCCATGGACCTGACCGCCGACCAGGCCCACCAGATCGCCACGTTCCTGGACACGTACCTGGCGAGCCTCCCTGACGAAGCCCGCGTCATGCTGGACGGCTCCACCACCACGGAACCCGACACGAACGAGTTCCACCGCGACGACCTCAGCCTGAACTACTCCGCCTCGACCGCCTGGCTACGGCGCTTCCGCGACTTCTGCCACACCGCAAAAACCGGCTTCACCGCCTCCTGACCCGAAGCGCGTCCGTCTCGGCGAAGAGATCGTCCATGGTGTCGAAGGAACGAGTCCGGCCCTCCCGGATGTCCGCATCGGCCTCGGCCTCAGCCACCTGCTACCCGGGAGTCCAGTACCAGGCCTCGTCCGCAGGGACGATGGCGGCGACCTTACGCATGGGGATCCTGGCCGATCAGCCGATGAAGTGCTCGATGCCGATCCCTGCGGCCGCGAGGGCGGCGGAGGCGGAGGTGAGGGCGAGCACGACGAGGGCGCACCCGCTGGAGGATGAATTCGAGTTCATTTTGGCAGCGGTTTCGCGGTAGAGCTTTACCGCGGGGTCATTTTCGTCGTCGTAATCTCCGTCGTGATAGGCGACCATCTTCGCGGCGCACAAGGCGCATAGCCTGCCCTCCGACACCTCACCACCGCAACCGTTGCACTTCGCCATACCCTCAAGCCTCCGCGTGGTCTGCTCGTCGGTTGGTATCGATCCACGCGAACTTTACAGGGCGGACCGCGCCATTTGTCGTGCATTGTCAATTCGCATATAAGACACCCGCCATGTCCCGGCGCCGGCTCACAGGAACGTGGCACAGTTTCGCGAGCGGCGCCACGGCGGGACGCTCAACTTACGAGCCCGTCCGCTGCGTCCGGCGCCGGCGGGATGGCCCGGACGCCCGCCACCGCACCGGCCGATTCCCCGAGCTCGGGGGTGCCGAGCGGGCGCGTGCTCTGTTCGACTGCCTTGAGCTCGACCAGCCGGCCTTCCACGACCTTGAGTGTGTGGAATTTCCGCGCGGTCACCATGACCCTCCTTTCCATGGATCCGACCGTGTCGTTGTACGCCTTGACCGACCGGTCCAGGGATTTGCCCAAGCCGTTGAGGTGATCACCCATGGTCGAGAGCCGCTCGTACAATTCGCGGCCCAGCTCGTAGACCTGCTTGAGATTGTCCTGGAGCGCCGCCTGCGTCCACGCGAACGCCACGGTGCGGAGCAGGGCGATGAGTGAGGTCGGCGTCGCGATCAGGACGTTCTTGGCGCTCGCGTACTCGAGCAGCGTCGGCTCCTTCTCCAGCGCCGGCTGGAGGAAGGCGTCGCTGGGCACGAAGAGCACGACGAACTCCGGCGAAAGGACCTTCCGGAAATACTCCTTGCCTCCGAGCGCATCCACGTGCTGCCGCAACTGCCGGGCGTGATCGGCCCAGTGCTTGTCCGCCTCAGCGTCGTCCACGGCCTCGATCGCCGACATGAACGCGGCCATCGGCACCTTGGAGTCCACGACGACGTGCTTGCCCCCTGACAGGTGGATCAGCATGTCAGGCCGGAGTGCGCCCTCGCTGTCGGCGAAGTGGACCTGGGTGTCGAAGTCGCACCGCTCGACCAGACCCGCCTGTTCCACGGCCCTCTTGAGATGCATCTCGCCCCAGGACCCGCGCACCTGCGGCTTCTTGAGCGCCTCGACGAGCGCCCGGGTTTCCTTCCTGGTCCGCTGTCCTTCCTCGGTCAGGGTGAGCAGTTGCCGGTTGAGCGAGGCTTCGGCGGCGACCCGGCTCGTGGAGAACTCCTTGAGTTGCCGGTCCATCTCGGCCAGCTGTTCATGGACCGGCCTGCTGGCCGCGCTGAGGGTCGCCTCGGCCTTGGTGACCAGCTCGGCCTGAGACTGCTTCAGCATCTCCTTGGTCGCCGCGCGCAGCGTCTCCTCCAGGAGCCGGTTGTTGTCCAGGCGAGTCTGGTCGAGCTCCGCGCGGACCGCCTGCACCGTCGCAGCCTGCTCCAGCAGCGCCTGCTTCTGCATGGCCAACTCGGCGAGCTGCGTCTTCAGGTCGTGGACCTCCGAGCGCAGAACCGCTTCCTTCGCCCGCAGCTCGGTGATCGCGAGTTCGCCGCCGCGGAGCCGAGTGCCCGCTTCCGCTCCTCGCGCCTGCTCCGCCTGGAGTTCCGCTCGCAGACGCTCCGCATCGGCCGCCTTGCGCTGGAGGTTGTTCCGAGTCGCGTCCAGCTCGGCGGCGAGCCGGCCGAGTCGCTCGTCCAGCGTCCTGCGCTCGGTCAGCGCGGCGGTGTACGCCTGGTTGAAGTCGGCCAGTTGTCTCTGGAGCTTGTCCCGTTCGGCGCGCAGCGCGGCCGACTGCTCGGCCGCCTGGGTGCGCTGCTCCTCGGCGAGCCTCAACGCGAGGCGCTCGTCCGCCACGCGGCTACGGGCGATCAGATAGGTGATCGTGGCGGTGACCAGCATGAGCACGATCGCCAGTACGACATGGAACAAGGTCATCTCAGGCCACCCGCTTCCAGTCCTGGCACCCGCTGGTCTCGAAGAACTCGCCCTTCTTGAGCGCGGGCCCGGCAGACTGCCGGCCGGGCTCGCTGAACGGCTGCTGGTGTGTGGGCTGCGGGTGGGGAGCCGCGCCGAGGTGGTGCTTGGTCACATCACGTCCTCTCGTGGTCGGACTTCTGAGCCCAATGGGGTTGACGAGAGAACTGTGATCCGAGCGCCTTGCTGCCCGCTGAATTCAAGCCGATAAGCCCATTTATCGCCTTTTTCGTGGCCAGCATTGCGAGCGGCTTGCCGAACGAAGGGCCGGTGGCCGCCGCCAGTCCGGTGTTCGCCGGCTGGCGTCGCGAGAATCAGTCGCGCACGGTGACCGTCAAGGTGCTGGTCGCTTCGGAGCGGTCAGGGGCGCGGACTGTCAGGGTGCCGGCGTACGTTCCCGGTTCGCTGAACGATCTCGTGGACGTCACCGTGAAAACGCCGTTGAGGCGCATGTCCGGGATGCTGCCCTCCTGGTCCGTGGTCGGGGTCGGGTGCTCCTCGGTGCCGTCGTTCCACGTGATGACCGTGGAGAGGCCGGTTGTGGACTGGCCGGGGGCGGTGACGGTCCAGGTGGCGCCGGCGGGGTGGGCGACGCCCAGGGCCTCCAGGCGCCAGGGCACGTCGGCGGTGGGGAAGAAGTTGGTGCCCTGGACGGTCAGCCGGCCGCCCACCTTCGACAGCCGGTTCTTGAAGTCGTCGTAGTCGCGCTGGTCCTGCGGCGTCCAGCCGACCTCGGCGGTGGCGATGAGCCGGGGGTAGGAGTAGTACTCGGCCTGGCTGACGCGGCGGATGAACTCACCCCACAGCGCCGACTCCACCCCCAGCACGCTGCTCTCCTGGATGCCGGGGACGAAGCGTCCCGGATCCCAGTTGTAGTGACGGTCGAGGCCGCAGACCCCGCCGCACGCCCAGGTGCCGCCCTCGGGCTGGCGCGGGTCCTGCTTCTGCGGCACGTACGCGTGCGGCGCCGGCGACAGCACGACCTTGGCGCCGCGACCGTTCACGGCGGCGGCCACGGCGGCGGTTGAGCCGTTCCAGAACTGCACCACGGCGTTGTCCTGGGGCAGGGCGGTGCCCGCGTACTCGTTCCAGCCGACGACGGTCTTGCCGAGAGCGTTCACGTGAGCGGTGAAGGCGTCCACCATGCGCACGTAGTCGTCGTGGCCGGTGACGTGCGCCTCGTCGCCGCCGATGTGCAGGTACGGCCCCGGCGTCATGGCGGCGAGTTCGGCCAGCACGTGCTCGACGAACTCGTAGGTGACCGCGCTGTCCGCGTCGAAGGAGGAGTAGCCGACGGCGCCGGTGCCGTTGTGCGGGACGGTGGTCCCGCCCGGTGCGGGCTTGGGCTGCGCGCCCGGCGTGTTGAGCTGCGGTACGGAGTGCAGCGCCGAGTTGACGTGGCCGGGCATGTCGATCTCGGGGATCACGGTCATGCCGTTCTCCCCGGCATAGCGGACGATCTCCGCGTAGTCGGCCTTGGTGTAGTAGCCGGTGACGCCGGGCTCGGTGCCCCGCTCGGTCATCGCGGTGCCGCCGCCGACCCGGGTGAGCAGGCCGTAGTCGATGCCGGACGGGTTCGTGGCGGGGTCGTCGATGACGATGCGCCAGCCCTGGTCATCGGTCAGGTGGAGGTGCAGCCGGTTGATCTTGAACTGGGCGGCGGCGGCGATGTACCGCTTGACCTCGTCCACCGGGTAGAAGCTGCGGGCGACGTCGAGCATCATGCCGCGATGCGCGAAGCGGGGGTAGTCGGTGATCTGCACGGCCGGTACCGTCCACGCGGCATCGACGACGCCGTCCGACTCGACCCACTGGGGGAAGAGCTGGCGGAGCGTCTGGACACCGTTCAGCGCTCCGTTCGAGGTGGCGGCCTTGAGGCGGATCTCGGCGGCCGTCACCGACAGCGTGTAGCCCTCCTCCTCGTGGCCCTGAGGACCCTTGCCAGGACCGACCTCGATGACGATGGGCGCGGGGCCGCGGCCGTGGGCGGCGGTCTTCAGCGGCAGGCCGGTGGAGCGGCGCAGGAGCCCGGCGAGCCGGCCGGCCGGCGCCTGGGCGCCGTCGCCCTCGGCCAGGATGCGGGTGTTCTTGTGCAGGGTGAACGGCGCCGCGCCGGTCTCCGTGACGGACACCGGCCGCGGGATCAGCCCCAGCGTCGGCTCGGGCGCGGCGGGCGGCCCGTCCCAGATCTCGAACTCCGCGATGGAGTAGCCGTACGCGGCCCAGCGCTTGCGGCCCTGCATGCGCACGTACCCGACGGGCTCGTCGGAGCTCAGGGCGATGACGTCGGTACGCGGGCACGTGCCGCGTTGCAGTGAGGCGACGTCGGTCCAGGCGGCGCCGTCGACCGAGGTCTGCAGGACGAAGTCGCGGGCGCAGGCGTTCGGCCAGCGGAGGGTCACGTGGTCGACCTTGGACGGCCGGGCGAGCTGGACCTGCACCCAGTTGCCGTCCTCGTACGTGGAGGACCAGCGGGTGGCGGTGTCGCCGTCGTTCACGTGAGCGGCCACGAAGTCGGCGCGGTCCAGTTCGACGCTGGAGGCGGTGGCCGTGCCGGTCAGGGCGAGGTTGACGGGCGGGTCGGCGGCGCCGGCGGCGGGGGCCGGGGCCAGGAACACGGTGGTGAGCGCGGCAGCCACGAAGGCCGTGAGGGGGCGGCGCATCGAACTCCTTCTCTAGGGGCGTCAGGCGCTCAGTGTGATCGAGGCGGCCGATTTAGGTCAATAGATGGGACTAAAAACCCCGCCCACACCCCTTGCCGAGGCAGCGAAGAGCCATTTAACGTAAAGGCTCTGGACTTAATGGCGATCGGAGTATGAGTGACCAGTCCACGCAACGTCCTGTTCCTGATGACCGACCAGCATCGGGTGGACACCCTCGGCTGCTACGGCAACCCGGTGATACGCACCCCAGCGCTGGACGGCCTGGCGGCGGAGGGCGCGCGCTTCGACCGGTTCTACACACCGACGGCCATCTGCACGCCGGCGCGGGCCTCGCTGTTCACCGGCCTCCACCCGTTCAGGCACGGCCTGCTCGTCAACCCCGAGCGCAACGGCGGCGGCCGCGACGAGGTCGCCGAGCACCACCCCGTGCTGTCCGCGCCACTTCAGGCGGCGGGCTACAACATGGGACATGTCGGCAAATGGCACATCGGCAGGGAACGTGGCCCCGAGCACTACGGCATCGACGGCGAGCACCTCCCCGGCGCCCTGAACCCCTTCCACCACCCTTCCTACCAGCAGTGGCTCAAGGAGCAGGGCCATCCGCCCTTCGCGGTGGAGCGCCCCGTCTTCGGCAAGGCCCCCAACGGCACCGGCCGCGGCCACCTCATCGCCGGCCGCCTCAGGCAGCCGCCGGAGGCCACGATCGAGACCTTCCTCGCCGACCGGACACTGGAGCTGCTGGACCGGTACGCCCGCGACTTCCACGACGACGGCCGCCCGTTCATGCTGTCCTGCCACTGGTACGGCCCCCACCTGCCGTACCTGATCCCCGATGAGTACTACGGCTTGTACGACCCGGAGCAGGTCCCGCTGCCGGAGTCCATGGCCGAGACCTTCGACGGCAAACCGGAGGTGCAGCGCCGCTACTCGGAGTACTGGTCGGCCGACCACTTCGACGCGGACGCCTGGCGCCGGCTGATCGCCGCCTACTGGGGCTACGTGACCATGATCGACGTACAGATCGGGCGGCTGCTGTCCGCGCTGCGCGAGCTTGACCTGTGGGACGACACGGCGGTGATCTTCACGGCCGACCACGGCGAGTTCACCGGCGCCCACCGGCTCAACGACAAGGGCCCGGCGATGTACGAGGACATCTACCGCATCCCCGGCATCGTCCGGGTGCCGGGCGCACCACCGCGTACCGTGGACGCCTTCGCCACCCTCATCGACCTCAACCCCACGATCCTGGAGCTGGCGGGCCTGCCGCCCCAGGAGCCGTGCGACGGCACGAGCCTGCTGCCGCTGCTCTCCGGCGCCCCCTCCGAGGGCCGCGACGAGGGCCGCGACGAGGGCCGCGACGAGGTGGTCACCGAGTTCCACGGCCACCACTTCCCCTACTCCCAGCGCATGATCAGGGACCGCCGCCACAAGCTGGTGTTCAACCCGGAAGGCGTCCACGAGCTGTACGACCTGGACGGCGACCCGCACGAGCTGCGCAACCTCTACGCCGTGCCCGCCTACGCGGAGGTGCGCAGGGACCTGACCGTACGGCTCTACCGCGAGCTGCTGCGCCGCGGCGACCCCGCGTACACCTGGATGAGCTACATGGCCGACATCGGCGAAGGACGCGCTCCCGACGTGGACGGCGTCGCGGACGACGTGACCTGAAGGCCACCCGTCACCCCCTTCAGAACGAGAAAGGATCCGCCGATGAGGCGTCCTCGCATCCTGGCCACCGCCCTCGTGGCGCTGGCCGTCCTCCCGCTCGCCGCCGGGTGCGGCACCTCCGACGGCGACGGCGCCGGGGCGACGAAGGTGCGCTTCGGCTACATCGCCGACTTCGCCGGCGCGGCCGTGCTCGCCGCCGCCGACCAGCAGGACCTGTGGGCCAAGCACGGGCTGGAGCCCGAGCTGAAGGTGTTCACCAACGGCCCGGTGCAGATCCAGGCGCTGGGCGCGGGCGACATCGACTTCGGTTACATCGGCTCAGGCGCCACATGGCTGCCCGCGAGCGGCAAGGCCAAGATCATCGCGCCCAACATGCTGGGCCAGGCCGACCGCGTGATCACCCATCCCGGCACCGGCATCTCCTCCATCACCGACCTCAAGGGCAAGAAGGTGGGGGTGCCCGAGGGGACGTCCGGCGACATGATCCTGGAGCTGGCGCTGAAGGAGGCCGGCCTGTCCGGCAAGGACGTGCAGAAGGTCAACATGGACCCGAGCACGGTCGTCACGGCCTTCAGCGGCAAGCAGATCGACGCGGCGGCCATCTGGTACCCGCTGATCGACACCATCAAGAAGAACGTCCCCGACACGGTCGAGCTGACCAAGAGCGAGGACTACTACCCCAAGCTGAGCTTCCCCAGCTCGTTCGTGGCCCGCAACGAGCTGGTCGCGGAGGACCCCGAGACGGTCACCAAGGTGCTCAAGGTGCTGCAGGAGGGCAACGACTGGGTCGCCGCGCACCTCGGCGAGGCCGAGACGCTGACGGCGACGTTCCTGAAGGTGCCCGCCGAGCAGTTCAAGGGCGCCTCCGCCGTCACGAAGGTGGTGCCGACGAGCGAGCTGAAGCAGCTCGTCGCGGACGGCTCGGTGGCCGGCTGGTACAAGGGCCTGGCCGACCTGTTCGTCACCATGGGCAAGCTGCCCTCGTCCCCCGACCCCGCCACCTATCTGACGGCCGATCTGTACCAGGCGGCGGCCGGATGACCATCTTCGTCCCACCATCATGTAGCCATGTCGAGTCCGACTGACGCCCTGCAGCGGCTGCGCCGCGTGCACGAGGACGCCGTCCTGTCCACGTTGCGCGCCGCGGGCGCACTGAGCCGCGCTCAGCTCACCGAGCGCACCGGCCTGTCCCGTACGACCATGTTCGCGATCGTCTCCGGCCTCCTGGAGCGGAGCGTGCTGATCGAGACCGAGGGCTCGGCGGCCGAGCCGCGCGGGCGCGGCAGGCCGGCGGCCCTGGTCTCGCTCAACCCCGACGCGGGTCTGCTGCTGGGCCTGGACCTGGGACGCAACCGCGTACGCCTCGCCGTGGCCAACGCGGCGCACCAGGTGGTCGCCACCGCCTCCGCCGACCTGCCCGGCGACGCCGGCCCCGAGGAGGAGGCGGAGACCGCGGTCCGCCTGGTCCGCGAAGGCGCCGCCGAGCGCGGCCTGAGCCTGGGCGCCCTGGAGGCGATCGGGCTCGGCCTCGTCGGCGTGGTCGACGACCCGCCGCCGCAGGTGGCGGCCGTTCCCGCGCGCTACGAGCCGCTCGCCCGCAGGCTGGAGGACGAGTTCGGCGTACGGCTCGCGGTCGACAACAACGCTCGCCTCGCGGCGCTCGCCGAGGCGACCTGGGGCGTCGGCAGGTCGGTGCGCGACATGGTGTACGTACGCTGGTCGATCGGCATCGGCGGCGGCTTCATCACCGGCGGACGGCTGCTGCGCGGCGCGCACGGCGCCGGCGGCGAGGTCGGCCACGTCTCGCTCGACCCGGAAGGACCGCCCTGCCACTGCGGCTCGCGCGGCTGCCTGGAAGGGCGCGCCGGCGGGCGGGGCCTGCTGGAGGCGTGCGCCGCGCGCGGCCTCTCCCTGCCCGCCCTGGACGCGCTGGTCGCCGCGGCGCAGGACCGCGTACCCGTCGTGTGCGACGTCGTGGCCTCGGCCGCCGCCGACCTCGGGCGCGTGCTGGCGGGCACCGTCACCCAGCTCGACCCCGCGCTGGTCGTGATCGGAGGCGAGCTGGCCGGGCTGGGCAGCCTCGTCCTCGACCCGATCCGCGACGCCATCGCCCGGCAGGCGCTGCCGCGCTCGCCCCGCGAGATCGCCGTGGTGCCCGCCGACCTCGGGGTGAACGCGTCCGCGATGGGCGCGATCGCCCTCCTCCTGCACGAGGAGCCCTCGATCCCCGCCCACCTCCGCCCCGCCGTCCCCTAGCCGCCGAGAGGCCCGCCCCACCATGAACGGCCCGCGCCCATGACCGCGACGACCATGACCAAGCCCCCCGCATCCCCCAGACAACGCCCCAGCCGCACCGCCGTGCTCAACGTGACGGCCGTGATCGCCGGGCTCGGCATCTGGACCGCGCTGTCCCGCCTCGGCGTCCAGAGCCTGCCCGGCCCGGTCGAGGTGATCGGCCGCGGCGCCGAACTCGTCACCGACGGCACCCTCACCAGCGACGTCCTGGCCAGCCTGCGCCGCGTCTTCATCGGGTTCGCGCTGGGCACGGTCCTGGCGATCCCGATCGGCTTCCTCATGGGCTGGTACGCGACCGCCCGCGCCCTGATCGAGCCGTACGTCCAGTTCTTCAGGACGATCCCGCCCCTGGCGATCATCCCGCTGGCCATCCTGCTGATGGGCATCGGCGAGACGCCCAAGGTGTTCGTGATCTTCCTGGCCGCGTTCCTGTCCAGCGTCGTCTCCACCTTCCAGGGCGTGCTGGACGTGGACAAGACCCTCATCAACGCCGCCCGTGTGCTGGGCGCGTCCGACCGGACGATCTTCGTCAAGGTGGTGGTGCCCGCCTCGACGCCGTTCATCATCGTCGGCATGCGCATCGGCCTCGGCGCCGCCTGGGGCACCCTGGTGGCGGCCGAGCTGATCGCCGCCCAGGAGGGGCTGGGCTACCGCATGCAGCAGGCCCAGCTCTACTACGACCTTCCCACGATCTTCGTCGGCCTGATCAGCATCGGAGTGCTCGGCCTGGTCATGGACCGGCTCCTCCTGCTGGCCGAGCGCCGGCTCACCGGATGGCAGGAGCGCCGATGACTCCCAAGATCTCGTTCAGGAACGTCTCGAAGACGTTCGCCCTCGCCAGCGGGGACTTCCTCGCCCTCGATCGCGTGGACCTCGACATCGCCGACCGCGAGTTCGTCACCGTCGTGGGCCCGTCAGGCTGCGGCAAGAGCACGCTGATGAGCATGGCCGCGGGCCTGCTGGAGCCGGGCACGGGCCAGATCCTGCTGGACGGCGCCCCGGTGACCGGCCCTGGCCCCGACCGCGGCGTGATCTTCCAGCAGTACGCGCTGTTCCCGTGGCTGACCGTGCGCAAGAACGTCGAGTTCGGGCTGAAGCTCCAGCCGATCCCCCCGGAGGAGCGCCGCCGGCGCGCCCAGCACGCGATCGACCTGGTCGGATTGACCGAATTCGCCGACGCCCTCCCCAAGACGCTGTCCGGCGGGATGAAACAGCGCTGCGCGATCGCCCGCGCGTACGCGGTCGGCCCGCAGGTCCTGCTCATGGACGAACCGTTCGGCGCACTGGACGCGCTCACCCGCGTGCAGCTGCAGGACCAGCTCCTGGACACGTGGAGCCGGGAACGGCGCACGGTCATGTTCATCACGCATGACGTGGACGAGGCCGTCTACCTGGCGAATCGCGTCGTGGTGATGGCCGCCCGCCCCGGCCGCATCCACCGGGTCGTGGACGTCGACCTGCCGTACCCGCGTACGGAGGAGGTGCGCCTGTCCCCGGAGTTCGGCCGCATCCGCAACGAGGTCTGGCACGCGGTCTACCACCAGCCGGCCGCTGCGTGACGTCTCAGGCCTGGCCTCCAGGGGAGCGCCGGACGAAGGGCAGGGCGCGGCGGGGGCCGGTCATCCGCTCCAGGCCCTGGCCGATGTCGGCGGCCGCCTTGTCGGTGAGGCCCGTGCCGAGCTGGTCGGCCGCACGCTGGGCGAGCCAGTAGAGCAGCTCCCGAGCCGTTCCCGGGCCGCTCTCCGCCATGATCGCGAGCAGTCCCTCCAGCCGGAGGGGGCGGCCGAGCCCGTTGAGCGCCGCATTGACCTCGTGCTCGGTGAGCGGGGTGGGGAAGCGCCGGCGGAGCCCCTCCCGGACCGACTGGATCGTGCCGATCGAGGAGGACGCCGTCTCCGGGAGCCGGCCGCCGAAGAGCCTGCGCGGGCTGCGCAGCGCGCGGACGAGCGCGGGGGCGGTCATCCTGGTGAGGCCGTCCTCGATGTCCCGTTTGATCGGGCCGTCCAGCCGCAGCTCGCGCAGCGCGTGCGCGGCCAGCCCGGACAGCAGGGCCGCACTCGTGCCCCAGCCGCTCTCCGCCATGATCGCGAGCAGGAACGCCTGCGGCGGAGCCCCGTCCAGGGCTTCGAGGATCTCCTTGACGTCACCGGGCAGGAGCAGGCGGCCCCGGCTGAGCCGCAGGATGCGGCGGTGACGCTCCAGGCTGTCGTCCTGGAAACAGTCGGAGATCGGCCTGACCAGGTAGCGGCGGCGGTGGAGCTGCTCGGCGACGTCCTTCCCGCCGCCGCGGCCCTCCAGCTCACGCAGGACACCGTCCAGTACGTGGCGCTCGCGGGAGCGCTCGATCAGGTTCAGCAGCTCCTCGACGGGCAGGCCCGACAGGATCCGCCGAACCATCCCGCCGTCGCCTGTGAGGAAGGCGATCCGCAGTTTGGCCAGGGGCTCGCAGCCGGCGGACACCGCCTTGAGCGCCTTGGCGAGCGGGCCGGGAAGGGCTCCGAGCGGGCTGAAGTCGCCGCGGAGGTCGTCGATGTCCTGAGGGCGGAGGACAGGGCCGTACAGGAGGCTCAGGAGGATGCGGAAGAAGGTCTCCGCGGCGGGAGAGCCGGCCAGCCCGTCGGGCAGCGGGGTCAGGTTCCGCTGGACGATGACGCGGTAAGCCCGGCGGTCGGCGTCGGTGACGCGGTCGAGAGCCTGCGACAGCCGGCCGTTGAGCTCGTGCAGCCGCGCCTCGTCGGCGCGGGCGAGACCGGCCAGCGACTCGGGGAGCAGCTGCCGCACGGAGGAGGCCAGCCTGATCGCGGCGTGCTCGCGTACGCGCATGAGGGCCTCGGCGCGGTCGGCCACGTTGTCGAGGTCGAGCGGGCGGTCGAGACCGGCCAGGCGGCTGATCAGACCGGTGAGACCGTCGGCGTCGTACTGTGCGAGCTCCTGCACGTAGTGGCGGGCCTCGGCGGGGAGATCGTGCGCGACATCTCGCTCCCATGGCAGCTCCCAGGCGCCGTGGGCGGGCGCGACCTCGGCGAAGGAGAGCCTGATGCGATGCCTGGAGGCGCTGTTGGTCCAGGTGGAGACGGCGAGCCGGCTGCGCATGCCGTACGGGAGGAGCGCCGCGACGCAGTCGAGGAAGTCGAGCCGCTGCTCCAGCGGGAGCTCGGCGCGGACCACGCAGACGGGCCGGCCGGTGAGCAGGAGCGCCGCCGCCCGGCGCGCGGTGGCGTTGGCCGCGGCGGCGAGCCTGGGCGGGTCGTAGTCGTGCAGGCTGAGCCGGAACGGGCTCTCGCCGGAGAAGTCCTTGCGCTGCAGCGCCTCGTACAGCGCGCGGTAGGAGAGCGGGATCTTCGCGACCTGTTCCCAGCGCAGGCAGACGTGCCAGGTCATCGTGTACGGCCGGTGGAAGCCGTCCTGGGACTCCGGCTTCGTCTGCAGCGACAGGCCGAGCCAGGACTCGCCGCCCCGGTCGAAGGGGCTGGCCGCCACCCGCGGCAGCGCCTTGGGCTCCACGGTGCCCGAGGCGAACGACTTGAGCCAGTCGGAGAACTCGGCCCTGCTCAGCGCTCCCGTACTGGACCCGATGACGTCGTAGTCGTCCAGGCTCTGTGGCGTCTTGCCGAGGACCGCCCAGTGGGCGGTCGGCCGTACCGCCATCACCCGCTCCTCATCGAACGTGAGCTCAACATGTCGCCGAGCCAGATCACCGGCTCCATGACGTTGATGGGGCGGACGGCGCCGCGGATCATGAGGCCCTTGTGGGGATCGTCGATGACGTTGAGGAAGTCGTCGGGGTCGAACCGGCGGCGGCGCTCGTCGATGTACATCCCCACCGACGAGGTCACGAAGAACCGCACGCGGTCCTTGTGGAAGTAGGTCTCGATCAGATCGACGATCATCTCCGCGTTGTGGCTGCGCCCGTGCCGGCAGAGCCGGTGGAAGAACTCCCTGGCCCGGTCCTCGTCCACGCGCGGGATGCGCAGATCGTCGTTGACGTCGGGCTCGGCGAGCTTCCACCGGTCGGCCAGCATCAGCACCCGCGGATCGTCATATTTCGTGATGCAGACCGCTATGTAGTGGGGTAGCTTGCCGTCGGCGAACTCGTCGCCCACCAGCATCTGCCCGGCGACCTCGTTCAGGGCCTGGTCGAGGTGCTTGAAGGCGTCGCCGACCCGGCTCTCCCTGTCGGGGTCGAACATGTAGATCAGCCCGCGGCTCCTGACCAGGCTGGCCACCAGGGCCTCCTTGTCGACGCTCGCCTGCTCTTCGGCGTACAGGCCGCCGCGCGGATCCAGGAAGTCGAGCCTGATCCGCGGCGCCCTGCCCGGCAGGGTGCGCCACGGCCGCCACCACTGCCGTCGGCTCTCGGCCGCGCCGATCAGCAGCCAGTTGTAGTACGTCAGGGACTCGGTCGAGTCGGGGAACATGCGATCGTCCAGCAGCCTGTTGCGGAGCCTGATCAGCTCGGCGCCCGACGCCTGGTTCTCGCCGACCAGCCTCCAGCTCGTCCCGGCCCTGTTCAGCGCGATGCTCAGGGCCGCGAGGAAGGCGGTCTTGCCGCTACCCGAGGCGCCCCACATCGCAATGTCGGGCGCGGGTTCTGCATCGGTCACGCGGGGTCCTCATTTCAGCTGACGAAGGGAAGGGTGAGCGAGCCCCCGGCGGACGTCAGGTCGAGGCGGGCGGCGAGCTCCTCGACGTCCACCGCGTCCACCTGGTACAGCGCCGCCGAGCCGAGCCGCTCCCAGGCCGGCGAGGCGGCGTCGCAGATCGCCGCGAACCTGGTGCCGTGGCGCCGCTCCAGCTCCTGCAGCAGCGCCTGCCAGTCGTGCCGGTGCGGGCAGGGCGGCACGCGGTCCCTGCCGACCCTGCGGGGGTGCGGCGGGCGCGCGCCGATCGTGAGCAGCGCGGTACGGGCGCGGTCCTGCGGCAGCAGGCCGCGCAGCTCGGCCAGGACGTCCTCCACCTGGGCGGCGTTCGGGTACGTCGGCGGAGTGGGACGCAGCGAGTCGAGCGCCAGCCTGGCCTGGGCCGCCGAGCCGGCCCAGAGGGCCACGCGGGGCGGGACGTGGGTGGGGTGGCGCTCGCCGAAGACGTGGGTGCCGTAGCTGATGACCGAGAACTGGGTGGGGCTGTCGGCCAGCAGGTCGATGAGGTAGGCGGGCCAGTGGCAGCGGGCCTCCAGCTCGTCTTGGGCGCCGGTGGTCTCGATCGCGCAGATCAGGTGGGCGGGGCGGGAGGAAGGGGGACGCAGCCGCGCGGGCAGCCCGGCGACCACCTCCGCCCAGGAACCGGTGTGCGGCCGCAGGTCCGCGACGCCGGGGAAGCCGACCCGGCCCGGGGCCTCCAGCACCGCCCTGAGGGTGTGCCGGCCAGGGGGCAGCGGCGCGTGGTCGACCGAGACCAGGCCCGAGGGTTCGAGCGGGCCCGACCATGCCGAGACCGCCAGGAGCATGCCGCCGGGGCCGGTGCAGGTCACGGCGACGTGGGCGTCCTGTCCCGGCAGCGTGCCCGCGGCGAAGAGCGGCTGCCCGGCCAGCTCCAGCCGCCCGTCCGCGGCCCGTTCCCTGACCACGACCAGGTCGTACGACTGCCGCAGCGGAGCCTGGGCGGCCAGGTCGCGCAGCAGGTCGGCCGCCTTGACCCCGAGCGGCCGCATGACCTGGGCGGCGGGGCACCACGCGGTGATCGCGCGCAGGCTCGCCTCCTGCTCGGGGCCGTCGGCGGCGGGCAGCACGACGACCGCGTCCCGGCCCTCCGGGGAGATCAGCTCGCGGGCGACGTCGCCCACCGCGTCCGCCACCTCGTCCCCGGTGGCGGTGAGGGTGGACCACTTGGCGGCGGCCCTGCGGACGACGTACGGGGTGCCGACCTCGTCCGCGCGGACCTCGAAGAACCTGATGCCGGCGATGTCGATCTCCACGACGGTGAGCTTCTCCGCGAACGACGCGATGAGGTCGTGAATGGACGCGCTCATAGGGCGGAAATGTGAAGTTTGAGGGAAATTGTCAATATTGCGCCCGTTCCTGGTTATTCGGATGTGGCCGTGCCCGGTCAAAGTGTCAGACGCGGTTGGTTACCCCGTCGTTGCCGATTGTTGATGCTAATAAGTACTCTGCCGAGAGGGTAGCGGCGGGACACGAGGGAGCGGCGTGTGATCGGTAGATGGTTGATCATCCTGTCCGGCGCCCGCCAGGACGTGCTGGAGAGATACGACGGCGAACGCGCCAGGTTCATCGGCCTCGGCGGGGCCATCCTCACGACCGCCTGCTTGGCCGCGCTGGCCATGACGTTCGCGCTGTCCTCGGCGCTCAAGGTCTTCCTGCCGCTCGCCATCGCCATCGGCCTGGTCTGGGGCGTGATCATCCTGGGCCTCGACCGCTGGCTCGCCACCTCGCTGCCGGTCAGGGGCCGGCGGCGGTTCTGGCTCGCGCTGCCCCGCGTCCTCCTGGCGCTCCTCCTCGGCGCGGTCATCTCCACGCCGCTCGTGCTGCAGATCTTCAAGCCGGAGATCGACGCCACCATCCTCGACATCAAGCAGGAGCGCCTCGACGCCTTCACCCGCGCCCAGCAGACCGGCGAGACGGGCAGGCGCGTCGCCACCCTGGAGACGACGGTGACGGAGCTCGAAGCCGTCATCGCTTCCCGCGGGGAGACGGCCCTCGACCCCGCCTCCGACCAGCGGATCCAGGAGCTGGAGAAATCCCGCAAAGAAGCGGTGAAACAGCGCGACACCTTCTACGACGAATGGCAGTGCCAGCTTTACGTGGGCCCGCCGAAATGCGCGAAGAAGGGCCCGGGGCCGCTGGCGCGGGCGGCCGAACGAGCCTACCGGCGCGCCGCCACCCGGGTCGGCGACATCGAGCGGCAGATCGAGCAGCGCCGCGAGCAGCTCGGCACCACCCAGGCCACCGGGCGGGCCAGGCGGTTGCAGGCGGCGGAGGAGGAGCTGCCGAAGGTGCGGGCCGAGCTGGATCGCCTGAACGCCCAGCAGGCCGAGCTCCGCGGCCAGTTCGTCGATGAGAACCTCGACTCCGACGGCCTGCTGCTCCGGCTGGAGGCGCTCGGCCGGGTCTCCCAGGACAACGCCTCGCTCACCATGGCGCGGCTGCTGCTCTTCCTGTTCATCCTGGTCATCGAGTGCCTGCCGGTGCTGGTCAAGCTGATGCAGCGGCCCGGGTCGTACGACAAGATCGAAGAGAAGCTGGACGCGAAGCGGCTGCGCGACGCGCTGGACGACATCCGCGACGAGCCTGCCGAGACCCGGCGTTACTCCTCCGCCACCTCCTCCTACGAGCCGACCGAACGCGACGACTCCGGCTCGTACCCCACGGAGAGCCACGGGACGCGCAGTTTCGAGGACGACGCGCTGCGCACCCTGCGCGACACCCGATCCGGCGGCGGGCGCTACGAGCACGCCGGGCGGCTGAACGATGATTGGTGACCGCGTCGCCGGCCGATTCGTCATCGAGGCGCCCCTGGGCAGGGGCGGCATGGGACGGGTCTGGCGGGCCAGGGACAGCGCGCTCGACCGTACGGTGGCGCTCAAACAGATCCGCCCCGACATGGGGCCGGCGCCCGAACTGGCGGCGCGCGCCAGGCGGGAGGCGCAGGCACTGGCCAGGGTCATCCATCCCGGCATCGTCAGGGTGCACGACATCCTGGACACCCAGGACGGGCCGTGGATCGTGATGGACCACGTACGCGGCGACCCGCTCGGCACGCTGATCGGCCGGGCGCCGCTGCCGGAGCTCGAAACGGCCAGGATCGGGGCCCGGGTGCTCGACGCGCTGACGGCGGCGCACGCCGTCGGGGTCTACCACCGCGATGTGAAGCCGGACAACATCCTCATCACCGCCCCCGGCGAGGTGGTGCTGGTGGACTTCGGCATCGCCGCCATCGAGGGCAGCTCCTCGCTCACCAGGCTCGGGCAGCTCGTCGGAACGCTCGACTTCATGGCGCCCGAGCGGCTGCACGGCGACCCTGCCGGAGAGGCGGCCGATCTGTGGTCGCTCGGCGCCACGCTCTACACGGCGCTGCAGGGCCGGCCGCCGTTCCGCAGGAGCAACGCCGAGGCGGTCAAGTTCGCGATACTCACCGCCGAGCCCGACCCCCTGCGCGAGCCCGGCAGGCTCGGCCCGACGATCAGCCGCCTGCTGGACAAGAAGCCGGGCACCCGGATGAAGGCCGCCGAACTGGCCCACGACCTCAACCGCCTCCTCCAACCGCCCCGCCCGGGGAAACCGCCCCGCTCTCAGGAACCGCCTCAGCCTCAGGAACCGCTCCGCCTTCAGCAACCGCCTCAGCCTCAGAAACCGCCCCGCCTTCAGCAAGCGCCTCACCCGCAGAAACCGCCTCGCCCTCGGAAACCGCCCGAAGGCGGAGCTATCAGGCGCGATCGAGAGGGTCCCGTCGTGCGGAAGGCCCGGCCGCCGATGGCGCACCAGGGGGAACACCTGCTCGCGCTCCCCGCCGCCGAGGCCGCGGCGATGCTCGGCGAACAGTGGCAGGACCTCACGGCCGACGCCGTGGAGGAGATGTGCCGGCAGGCCGCCAAGGGCGCCAAGATCCTGCAGATGCTGCTCCCCCGCCGCGCGTGCCGGCTCTTGGATCAGGTACGCGACCCCGCCCTGGTCGCGGACGTGGTGCTGGCCATGGACCCCCGCCACCGCGGGCGTATGCTCGGCGGCATGCACGACAGGAACTCCGCCGCCGCCATCGGCGCGATGGCCGCCGCCGACCCCCGCCAGACGGGCCTCGTGGTCGCCGCCATGCCGGAGGATCCGGCCGTACGCGCCCTGAACCGGCTCCTGCCCGCCACCATCGCGGACGCCCTCAGGCACTGCCCCCGCTCCACCCGCGACCACCTGCTCTCCCGCCTCCCCGACACCACCCGCGCCGCCGTCCGGAGCAGACTCACGAACTGACGGTGATCACCAGCTTGCCCGTGGTGCGGCCCGTCTCCCCCAGAGCGTGGGCCCGCGCGCCCTCCGCGAGGGGGAAGGTGGCAGAGATGTGGGCGCGGAGCCTGCCCCGGTCGGCCAGGTCGGCGATGGCGCGCATCCCGGCCTGGTCGTGCTCGACGATCAGCGTGACAGCGCGAACCTGCGCCTTCTCGGCCGCCGCCCTGGTGTCCTCGGCGCCCGGCACCAGGGAGACGAGGACGCCGCCGGGGCGGAGCACGCTCACGGAGCGGGTGGCCGTCTCCCCGCCGAGGGTGTCGAGGACGACGTCGTAGCGCTCGCCGGTTTCAGCGAAGTCCTCGGAGCGGTGGTCGATGCAGGCGTCCGCGCCGAGCTCGCGCAGGAAGGCATGCTTGGGGGCGCTCGCCGTACCGGTGACGTGGGCTCCGCGTTCCTTGGCGATCTGTACGGCGAGGTGCCCGACACCGCCGGCCGCGGCGTGGATCAGCACCCGCTGCCCCTTCTCCAGCTTCGCCGTCTCTACCAGGGCCTGCCAGGCGGTGAGCGCGGCCAGCGGCAGAGCGGCCGCCTGGACGTGGTCGATCCCGGCGGGCTTGGGGACGAAGGCGCGGGCGGGGCCGGCCACGTACTCGGCGTGGGAGCCTGCTCCGTACGGGTAGGGCAGCATGCCGAACACCTCGTCACCCGGCTCGAAGAGGGTGACGCCGGGGCCGGTCGCCGTCACGGTGCCGGAGACGTCCCAGCCCAGGGTCAGCGGCGGGGGTGGCAGGAAGATGCTCGTGGCGCGGTGCTTGACGTTGGTGGGGTTGAGCCCGGCCGCGTGCACGGCGACGAGGATCTCCCCGAGTCCGGGCTCGGGGCGCGGCAGCTCGGTCAGTCGCAGCACGTCGGGGCCGCCGAGGGTCGTCTGGTGCAGGGCGAGCATCGTAGGGGTGTCCGTCGAAGTCATGCCCCGATCCTGGCCCCGCGGTCGGGGCCGGGGCGATGGCAAGAACGTCATCCTCCGATACATTCCTGCCATGCCCCTCGACCTTGCCGCCGGCCACGTTCCCCTGGGCCTTGCCGATCGGGCGGCCGAACTCGACCCGCCCCCACGGCCCGGCGCCCACAAGGTCGTCGTCCTCGCCCTCGACGGCGTCTACCCGTTCGAACTGGGCATCCCGCACCGGGTCCTGGGCTCCGCCGACGGCCGCTACGAGGTGCTGTCCGCAAGCGTGGACGGAGGCCCGGTACGCACCGACGCGGACCTGACCGTCACCCCCGGCCACGGCCCCGAAGTGCTGGCCGAGGCGGACACCGTGATCATCCCTCCGTACGGCATCACGCCGGCCTCCGCCGCCGCCCCCGACCCGCCGGCCCTGGCCGCCCTGTCCCGCGTGCGCCCCGGCACCCGCCTGGTCTCCATCTGCACCGGCGCCTTCCTGCTGGCCGCCGCCGGCCTCCTGGACGGACGCCGCGCCACCACCCACTGGGCACTCACCGACATCTTCCAGGCCCTGTTCCCCCGGGTGGAGCTGGACGCCGGCGTGCTCTTCGTCGACCACGGCGACGTCCTGACCTCGGCGGGAGCGGCGAGCGGCGTCGACATCTGCCTCCACCTGGTACGCAAGGACCACGGCAGCGACGTCGCCAACCAGGTAGCCCGCCGCTGCGTCGTACCCCCGTACCGGGACGGCGGTCAGGCCCAATACATCGAACGCCCGCTCCCACCCGGGGGCGAAACCGGCACAGGCCCAACCCGCGACTGGGCCCTGCAACGCCTGAACCTGCCCCTGTCCCTGGAGGAGCTGGCCACCCACGCCGCCATGAGCCCCCGCACCTTCGCCCGCCGCTTCCAGCAGGAGACCGGCATGAGCCCCGGCCGCTGGCTCACCCAGCAACGCCTGAGACGAGCCCGCCACCTGCTGGAATCCACCGACCTGCCCGTGGAACGAATCGCCCACGAGGTCGGCTTCGCCACCGCCACGTCCCTGCGCCGCCACCTGGCCGCAGAAACAGGCGTCGCCCCCTCGACCTACCGCCGCACCTTCCGCGCCTCGAACCCGACCGCCTGACCCCCAAGCCCTTCCCTCCACGGCCTTATGGACAGCGGTTCTTCGATCCTCGGCCGATTTTGGTGGAAAGGTCGCCTGCTGAATGAACACGCAGGAATTCAAGCGAAGATTCTGCCGCCAGGCGATTGGCGAGACCCTTCCTGAGCCTGCCGTCCCGCGGCATCGTTCAGTGAGTCATCCGGAGTTCTCCACCCGAGTGCCGGCGGATTGGAGACGGACCCGGGTCGACTGATAGTCCGCCTCAAGCCGGTTCCAGAGCTTCGCAGGAGTCCCGGTGATTCGCTCCAGAGCTACTGCGACCTCCGACGTAAGAGGCAACAGCCCGAGAATGAGCTGATCAATGTGATCGAGCGGCACGCCGATGTGCGCGGCCAGCTCATATCGGGTCATATCCTTTTCTTCGAGAAGCTCCCACAGGGTCTCCCCTGGCGGTACCGCGTAGTCGAGTTCTCCGGCCGCGTACAACGTGCGCCTGGCCCTGTCCATCGCCGTCGTCCCTCCTATCGTCGATGACCACGCAACCGCTCTGGTCACTTTCGCACGCTGTCATCGTGACGTCAGTCAATTGGTTTACGCTGCCAGTGTGGTCAGGGCTGTGGTGTTCGACATCGGCGAGACGCTGGTCCGTGACGATCGATATTGGGGGTCATGGGCAGATTGGCTCGGGGTGCCCCGCCACACGATGTCCGCGCTCGTCGGCGCGGTGACCGCGCTGGGGATGGACAACGCCGAAGCCCTCCGTCTGATCCGCCCCGGCATCGATCTCCAGGCGGCGTACTGCGACCGCGAAAACGCCGGCCGGGGTGAATATCTGGACGACACAGACCTGTACCCGGACGTGCGGGATGGACTTCAGGCCCTACGGGACATGGGCCTACGTGTCTGCGTCGCCGGGAACCAGAGCGCGAAGGTCGGCGATCTGCTGCGCGGACTACGCCTCCCCGTTGACGCCATCGCCACCTCTGCGGAATGGGGCGTGGCCAAGCCGGATGCCGCCTTCTTCGATCGCGTCGTCAAGCTCGCTGGCGCGGCCCCCGAGGAAACGCTCTACGTCGGCGATCATCCGGTGAACGATGTCATTTCAGCCAAGGCCGCGGGCCTCATCACCTGCCTCCTTCGACGAGGGCCGTGGGGGTTTCTCTGGGGCGACGACCCGGCCGTGCCCGCCGACCTGCGAATCAACGGTCTCGCAGACCTGCCAGCTCTCCTGGACACCACCGGACGGAACCCTGATGCCCTCGGCTAGGAGAAGCAGCTCAAGCGCGGGGGAGCGCATCGCGGCGATTCGCAGCGCGCGCCGCATGACCCAGGGCGATCTCGCACGGGCAGCGAACATCTCGCTCAGCATGATCCGAAAGCTGGAACAGGGAAGCCGGAACCCGGGCGACAACGTTCTCGATGCCATCGCCGCGGCCCTTGGTGTCGACCCCTCCCGGCTTCTGCACGGCACCGGCCGCACTGACAGTCGCGTCCATGGCACGATCCCCCTCCTGCGTCAGGTGATCACGACTTGTGATTTTCCCGACGAGGGTCCAGTGCGTCCCCTGCCTGAGCTACAAGTGGCCGTACGCGAAGCGGTCCGGTGTCGCTTGGAATCCCAGTACGTCCGGCTCTCTTACGCGCTTCCTGATTTGATCGCGGAACTCACCCGAGGACTTCGGACGGCGTCTGGCCTCGCACCGCTGCTGGTCACCTCGTACCGCGCGGCCGACGCGGTCGCCTACAAGTACGGCTATCTGGACCTGTCGGCCCGGCTGATCGATCTGATGCGCCAGACCACTGTGCTCGTGGAGGACCCGCTGCTGGCGGCGTCGGTGGCATACGTTCGGACTGAAGTCTTCTTCGCCACGCACACCTATGAGGCGGGGCTACGAGCCCTTGAAGTCGAGATCGACCGCCTTCGCACATGCAAGGACACGAGCCTCCAGTACATGGGCGTGCTGGGGTCGCTGCACATGCGCGCTGCCGTCGTCGCAGCGCGGGCCGGTCAGGTGGAAGACGCCTTGAGCCATCGCGACGAGGCCTGGCGGCTCGGCGGCATGGTTCCCGAGAGCATCTATTACGGGACAGCCTTTGGGCCGGACTCGGTGCGCATTCACGAGGTCTCGCTCGCCGTCAGCCTCGGCGACAGCCACCTGCGACCTGCTCTGGACCTCGGGGACACCTGGGCACCACCGTCCAGCATGCCCGCCGAACGCCGGAGTGGCTTCTTCATCGAACTGGCGCGTGCCCGATTGTGGGCCGGCATGAGAGACGCCGCCTTCGACGCGTTGAGGAGCGCGCGCCGGATCGCACCGCAGCACACGCGTGAGCACCCTTGGGTACGCGAGGACGGCGAGACGCTCCTGCGCCTCCACCGCGCCAGCAGTGACGAACTGTGCGGTTTCGCCGAATGGCTCGGCTTGTCCTGACCGTCTCTGCGCGACACACACTGTGTCACTTGTCCATCACCCTGCGCATCAGCATTGGGGTTGTCCAAGCCGGTGATGCAGGTAGGAGCCTCGAGACCACTGCCTGCACAAAGCGGACCCGCCAGCGATGCCCTACATCACCGACGAGTCCCTGATCAGGATGGTGGTCCTGACCCATGACACACGACAGGGCTGTAGCCGCTGGTCCGGTGTTCGCCGGGTGGCGGATCATGCGCAGCGACGCCGGGCGGTTCTGGGCGACCCGCGAGCGACCGTTCCCCCGGGCCGTCGAGGACGCGGGCGCGCACCGCACGGTCGACGCCGACGACCTGGTGGGGTTGTGCCAAGCCATCGCGGCGCAGGAAGGCATCGCCGAGCGGAAGCGCCGGATCGTACGGACAACGCGGTGACCGCGTCCGCCGTCGATCTCGCTCCGTTTGATGTCCTCACGGACGAGGACTGCCCGGAGATTTCGCCACATCCGGCCGTACCGCGCTCCGGGTGTACGGCGCTGCGGTGGATCGGGCAGGGTCTCGGACCCGGCCGAGTCGTCGCGTACACCTGCTCCTGCCAGATGACCGCCTACGAGCTGGTCTCCTGCGCCGGCGTCTACCAGATCCACCGCCGAACCCTTCCCCGCCAGGGCGTGCCGCCCGCGTCCTGGACGGCTGAGTGGTGGCGCCGTGCGGAGGCGCACGAGTGGTGGCACCGCCTGCTCGCCGGCCAGGCCCGATGAACCGCCATTGTTGGGAGAGCAGGATGCGCATCACTGACGAGCAGTCACGACTGCTCGCGATATGCATGGTCAAAGGCGTTAGCTGGTACTTCATCGCACGAGAGGCTCAACGTCCCAACGGCTTGGCGCGCCTATGGTCGGGCGACATCATCGAGTCCTCCCCTGAGGCGACCAAGGCCAGAGCCCTAATCGCCAACAGCATCCAGGAGCTCCATCGTTACGTCGACTCTGCCGTCACGCAGGCCGATCTAGCGGCCGACAGCGGGGCTCGACTCGTCACGGTCCTGGACAAGGAGTACCCCGCCACCCTCCGGCTGATCTTCAACCTTCCACCGTTCCTGTTCGTCCGGGGCGAACTGCGCGAAGAGGACCTGCGCAGTGTGGCCGTCGTCGGCACCCGCCAGGCGAGCGATGATGGACTACGCCGAGCACGCCGAATGTCCACCTTGCTCACCGAACGTCAGGTCACCGTCGTGTCCGGCCTCGCCCGAGGTGTTGACACCGCGGCACATACTGCGGCGCTCAATACCGGCGGCAGGACGATCGCGGTCGTGGGGACTGGCATCCTGCGCTGCTACCCGGCCGAGAACCGTGCCCTGGCCGACCGGATCGCCGAGAACGGGGCCGTGGTCTCCCAGTTCTGGCCGGAAGCCAACGGCGCGACCTCTACCTTTCCCCGCCGCAATGTCACCATGTCGGGCATCGCGCAAGGCACGGTGGTGATCGAAGCCGCGAGCACATCCGGGGCGAAGATGCAGGCACGGCTGGCGCTGGAGCATGGCAAGAGGGTGTTCCTGCTATGCAGTCTCACCGAGGCTCAACCGTGGGCACGGGAGTACGTCAAGACGCGCGGGGCGCTCATGGTGGAGGACATTGACGATGTCGTGAAGAGCCTGTCCAGCCCGGATCGCATCCAAGCGGTCAGCGAGTCCCGCGCTCAACTGACCCTCAACTTCGCAGATCTGACACTGGAGGAGCCGTCGCCCGGGGCGCTGTGGTGATCGAGCCAGGGCGGCTGGCCTACGGCGACGGCCCACCCTCCGCCGGGTTCGGCAGTTGCGGCGAATGTCCCTCTTTGCAGGCGGGGTACGTCCGTATCTGCCACGAGTGCGCAGGCCGTCCGCGCGCTCAAGTCCGCGGTACGCAGGCACCACGCGAACGCCTCGGTGGTCGAGCGGGCCATCGCCCTGTGTCACCTCATCGACCTGGCCACCGTTCTCGGCGAGCCCACCGATCTCTGGCTCACCGACCTGCGCGGTCTGGAGCTCACCACCGACGACAGGCAGCGCGTCGAATCGGAAGTCGGGCATCTTGCCGGACTTTAGGAGTGGCTTCCCCAGGTCGGTTGATCACCTCGGCGAATTGTCGGCGGCGAAGGATACGGTTGACCGGTGGAACTCTCCCCCCAGCAGGTGCTCGGCCTGCGGATGTCCAGCCTGCTGCTCCGAGCGTTGCCCGGCGATGCCCGGCGGGCGACGAGCGTGGCCGAGGTGGTGACCTGGCTCGGGGCGATGCAGGCGCAAGACCTGGCCAGCGGCCTGTGGTCGTTCGGCGTCCGGCTGCCCGGACACACCGTCGCCGACGTCACCGCCGCTCTGGAGCGGCGTGAGGCGCTGCGCACGTGGCCGATGCGCGGCACCATCCATTTCGTCCCGCCCCGCGACGCCCGCTGGATGGTCGAACTGATGGGCGTCCGAGTGCTGAACGGCGCGGCGAGGCGACGCGAACAACTCGGTCTCTCGGAGGAGACCGCCGTTAAGGCCATGGAGGTGCTGGGCGCGGCCCTGGCCGGCGGCGGGCGGCTGAGCAGGTCGGAGTGCCTGGCCGTGCTGGCCGACAAGGGCATCGACACCGGTGGCCAGCGCGGCTACCACCTGCTGTGGTACGCCAGCCAGCGCGGCCTGCTGTGCATCGCCCCCAACATCGGCAACGAGCAGAGCTTCGTGCTGCTCGACGAATGGGTTCCCGACCCGCACCGGCCGGAGCGCGACGAGGCGCTGGGCACCATCGCCCTGCGCTACTTCCGCGGCCGCGGACCGACCACAAGGCAAGACTTCGCGGGCTGGACCGGCCTGACCGCGGCCGACGCCAAACGCGGCATCGCCGTGGCCGGCGACGCGCTGGCCCGGGTGACCGTCGGCGGGGTGGAGACGTACCTCGACGCCGCGCTCCTCGACACCGCCCCTCCCCCGGCCGGCGACGACGAGCTGCTCGTGCTGCCCGGGTTCGACGAATACCTGCTGGGCTACAAGGACCGCTCACTCATGGTCGCCGACGAGCACAAAGCGGCCATCATCCCCGGCAACAACGGGATCTTCCAGTCCACCGTGGTACGTGCCGGCCGGGTCGTGGCCATCTGGAAACGCACCCTCACGAAGAGTCAGGTACGGATCACCGTGCAACCACTCACACCACTCCACGGAAGCGACCGGGCGGAGGTCGAGCGGGCGTTCGAGCAGTACGCGCAATTCCTGGAACGCACCCCGGACGTGCGCTGGCCGTGACCCGGGAGCGGCCGAGCTCTGCGGCCAGCGGCTGGGGAGGGCGGCGACTAATCTGGTGGCGAAGGTGAGGAGCCGTCATGACCGAGCACCATCGGGACGCCGCGCTTTCCCCCTCCGAGCAGGCGACCATACGCGAACTACTCGACGCCGACCGCCGCAGAACCGCGGACCGCATTGCCCTGCTGGGCCGCGACCGGGACGAGATCGTCACCTCGTCGGCGCTGACGGCCTCCGACGACGAGCACGACCCCGAGGGCACGTCCACGGCCTTCGAACGAGCCCATGTCCAGGCCCTCCTCGACCAGGCCCTGACCCACCTCACCGAGCTTGACCTCGCTTCCGAGCGCCTACGCGCCGGCACGTACGGAACCTGCACGAAGTGCGGGCAACGCATCCCCATCGAGCGCTTGAAGGTCCTCCCGGCCATCACGACCTGCGTGAACTGCGCCTCCCGCCGACGCTCCCGATAAGGTTACGGGTGTCGGCGCCGTGCTCGGCAGTGAGTGATCCGGTACGGCTCGGCCCCGGTCGTACCTCCGGCCGCAGACCAGGTGCCGCAGTACGCGGACAGGCCAGGGACGTTAAGGGTAGCGTGGGGCGCATCGAGGGCCTCTGCCGGACGGTGAGCGTGGAAATCGCCTCCGGAAGTGTTGTACTCGACACTTACCTTGATCGCCGTTGCTCCTCGAGTCCTTGCTTCCGATGCAGGATTGGGCCACGAGCTTGGTAGTGGCAATCTCTCATCGGAGGAAGCGCTCCGCTCCTGTGGCGCCACCCACGAGGGCGAAGCATATCTCGCTCATGGGCACATGCGCGGCAGTGCGTGTTTCCCTTATGCATAATTTTGATTTCGAGCTACATGTACTAGCCGACGTAATTCTGTTGGGCTTCGGAGGGACGCGGTGTCCTTCCCTGGCTAAGCTACCCTACGACTTGCGATGATAGGACGAAAAAAGCCTACTACCTCAGCTATTCGTAGTATTGCTGACGGATCGATCCTCGCAATTTCTGCCAATAAGGCATTCGACCTGGTTTTGGTCAGCGCCCATGCAAGCAACCGATGAGAGTGCTGCGCACTCATGTTAGCTACGATCGCAGCAATCGCTGCAGTTAAGTAGTGCGGGTTGGTGATGGTGTGGGTGAGGGCTTCAGCTCGGTCGAAGTGCCCAGTCTCGGTTAGGAGACTGATCAAATTGTGTAACGTCTTGGCTTGGTGATGTGGGTTGGTAATGGTGCGGATGAGGGCTTCAGTCTGATCGAAGAGACCAGCCTCGGCAAGAAAGATGCCTAGACTGCTCAATGCCTCGTCTTGGTGACCTGGGTCGGTGAAGGTGCGGATGAGGGTTTCGGCCTTTTGTGCCACCTGCTTGGCGCGGCCAAGTTGCCCGACCCTGGCCAAGACGCCAGCCAAACTAACTAATGCCTGAGCTTGCTGGTGTGGGTTGGTGATCGTCCCGATGAGAGTTTCAGCTTGGTCGAAGTGACCAGCCTCAGCCAAAAAGATGCCTAGACTGCTCAATGCCTCGTCTTGGTGACCTGGGTCGGTGAAGGTGCGGATGAGGGTTTCGGCCTTTTGTGCCACCTGCTTGGCGCGGCCAAGTTGCCCGACCCTGGCCAAGACGCCAGCCAAACTAACTAATGCCTGAGCTTGCTGGTGTGGGTTGG
>NZ_JBFAPT010000002.1:600875-601483 GCF_040676845.1 Nonomuraea sp. NPDC049504 | reverse complement strand
TGGTGATCGTCCCGATGAGAGTTTCAGCTTGGTCGAAGTGACCAGCCTCAGCAAGAAATCCGATCAACTCGCGCAACGTCTGAGCTTGCTGGTGTGGCTTGGTGATCGTCCCGATGAGAGTTTCAGCTTGGTCGAAGTGACCAGCCTCAGCAAGAAATCCGATCAACTCGCGCAACGTCTGAGCTTGCTGGTGTGGGTTGGTGATCGTCCCGATGAGAGTTTCAGCTTGGTCGAAGTGACCAGCCTCAACAAGAAATCCGATCAACTCGCGCAGCGTCTGAGCTTTGAGGTTTCGATCGGTGATGGTGAGGACAAGGGCTTCGGCCTGGCGCACTACATGCTTGGCTTGGTCCGGCTTTCCGGCCTTGGCCAAGGCGGTGGCCAAGCTGCTCAACGCCTGGACTTTGAGGCCTGGGTCGGTGATGGTGCGGGCGATAGCCTCAGCCTGGTCGTGATGGCCGACCTTAGCCAAGGCGGTGGCCAAGCTGCTCAACGCCTGGACTTTGAGGCCTGGGTCGGTGATGGTGCGGGCGATAGCCTCAGCCTGGTCGTGATGGCCGACCTTAGCCAAGGCGGTGGCCAAGCTGCTCAACGCCTGGACTTTGAGG
>NZ_JBFAPT010000002.1:599525-600780 GCF_040676845.1 Nonomuraea sp. NPDC049504 | reverse complement strand
ACGCCTCAGCCTGGTCGTGATGGCCGACCTTAGCCAAGGCGGTGGCCAAGCTGCTCAACGCCTGGACTTTGAGGCCTGGGTCGGTGATGGTGCGGGCGAGAGCCTCAGCCTGGTCGTGATGGCCGGCGTTGGCTAGGATGGTGGCCAGGCTGCTTAGTGCCTCGTTTTGAGAATCTGGGTCGGTGATGGTGCGGGCGTGGGCTTCGGCCTGCTGCGCCAGCTGCTTGGCCTGGTCAAGGTGCCCAGCCACAGCCAAGGCACTGGCCAGATCGACCAGTGTCTCGGCACGGAGGTCTGTGTGATTGATGGTGCAGGCGAGGGCTTCGGCCTGATCGAGCTGCCCGACCTTGGCCAGCACACCGACCAGGTTGCTCAGTGCCCTGGCCTGGCGGTACGGGCCGATGATAGAACGGGCGAGGGCTTCGGCCTGATGCGCCACCCGCGTGGCTCGGTCGAGATGCCCGGCTTCGGCCAAGACTCCGGTTAGGTCGGTGAGGGTCTCGGCTTGATGGTCTGGAGTCGTAAAGGCTCGGGCAGCGAGAGCTTCCGCCTGATCGAGTTGCCCGGCTTTAGCTATGACGCCAACCAGACCGCGTAGCGCTTGGGCTTGACGATATGGGTTGGTGATAGAGCGGGCGAGGGCCTCAGCCTGGTCGAGCTGCCCGGCTATTACTAGGGATCCGGCCAGGTCGCTCAGAATCTCGGCTTGGAATTCTGGATCGGCGCTGGTGCGGGCGAGGACTTCGGCTTGTTGCGCCACCTGAGTAGCTCGGTCGAAGTGCCCGGCTATGGCGAAGGCCCCGGTGAGGTCGCTCAGAATCTCGGCATGGAAATCCGGGTCGTTGATGGTGCGGGCGAGCGCTTCCGCTCGGTCTAACTGTCCGGCCTTAACCATGTCTCCGGCGAGGTCGATCAGGGTCTCGGCCTGGAAATCCGGGTTGTTGATGGTGCGGGCAAAGGTTTCGGCCTGGTCGAACTGCCCGGCCTTGCTTAGGACGCCAGCTAGATCACTCAGTATCTGAGTTTGGTAATACGGGTTGGTACCAGTGTGGGCGACGGTTTTGGCCAGGTTGAAACGGCCAGCTCTGGCCAAAGCAGTGGCCAGACTGCGGAGCGCTTGGGCCTGATGGTGCGGGTCGGTGATGGAGCGGGCGAGGGCTTCGGCCTGGTCGAACCGCCCCACATCGGCCAAGATGGTAGCCAAACTGCACAGCGCCTCGGCCTGGAGATCCGGGTCCGTGATGGAGCGGGCGAG